>JAYUEW010000288.1:0-19199 GCA_043739045.1 Synechococcales cyanobacterium | reverse complement strand
TTCTTTATCGGTTAGACTGCTGGAATAGGCCATAGGACTGGTGGATATGAGGGTTTTGCGCTGCTTTTAGGATACCCTAGAATGTCAAATAGGTTCTATTAAACTAAGGGAATCTAAATTTACCCAGAGTTTCTGTTTCCCAGAACCAAGTTATCACGATCGACTAATCTTGTGACCAATTGGAAATTTGTCCGATCGTGAGATCAAATCATGATTTTAATGACTTTCAAATATCAGCACAACTCACCAAAGACTTCCACATAAACGTCATAATCCTCATCGCTAAAACAAACAAAACTTACGCCATCAATACTGGTGCCATCGGTCTTTAAAAACTCGATCGCAGTTCTGATCGCAATCCTCGCTGCTTGATCCACTGGAAACCCATAGACCCCACAACTAATCGCGGGAAAAGCGATCGTCTTAATGTTGTGAACCACGGCAAGTTTTAAGCATTCGGTATAGCACGATCGTAGCGCTTCCCGTTCTCCCGATTTACCATTTTTCCAAACAGGCCCCACCGTGTGAATAATCCATTGCGCGGGTAAGTTGTAGCCCTGAGTGATTTTTGCTTCTCCAGTCTTACAACCGTTGAGCGATCGGCACTCAGCTAATAACTGCGGTCCCGCAGCTCGGTGAATTGCACCATCGACCCCGCCGCCGCCCAAGAGACTTTCGTTAGCAGCATTTACAACAGCATCAGTCGCCAATCTAGTAATGTCGCCCTGCAAAATCCCTAACTTCTCCAGCATTATTTGGCTCCCTTGATGGAAATATCGATCGCTTTCACAGATTGATTGAGTGTGGAAAGTGCAGGAACGATCGCCTTTTCATTGCCCACTACCATTGTGACCAGTTGCGATGGTTTGAGATTACGCGCGGCAGCCTGTTGAATGTCCTGAATCGTGGTGGCGGCGACGGCTTTTTGATATTGGAAGAGATAATCCTTGGGATAGCCGAAATATTCGTAGCGCATGACGCGGGATAAGACTTTGCTCCGATCGTCAAAGTTGAACACAAAGGAATTGATCACAGAATCTTTGGCCCATTGTAACTCGTCTTGGGTCACAGGCTCAGTACGGATGCGATCTATTTCTTTCAAGACACCCCGAATAAATGGCACTGTGGATTCAGACTTAGTATCGCCGCCCGCAACAAAAATTCCTGGATAGTCAAACTGGGGACTCCAAGCCGCATAGACACTGTAGGCAAGACCTTGACGCGATCGGACTTCGTTAAATAATCTCCCACCAAATCCGCTGAGAATATCGTTCATCACCGACAATGCAGGATAATCGCGATCGATCACCTTGCCGCCAAGATGGCCGATTTGAATGGAGCTTTGGGTGAGTTCGGGTTTGCTGGCGAAGAAAATACCGGAGCTTTGGGCCTGTTGGACTGAACCATTTGGAACCGATTTTGAGGTGTCGGTGCTAGGTTTGAAATTGCCAAATTTTGCTTCGATCGTCTTTTTCATTTCCACTGGATTAATATCACCGACGATGCCGAGGATAAAATTTTCGGGCTGAAACTGAGATTGATAAAAGCTTCTGACATCCGCTTGGGTAATGCGATCGATCGTGGCATATTCCACGGTGCGGGCGTAGGGACTAGTTGCGCCATAAATCAGTTTGCGAAATTCACGCCCCAAAATTCCGTTCGCTTGGTCGTTGCGTCGTGCAATTGCACCCCGTGATTGAAATTTGGTCAGGTCTATTTTGTCTTGGGGAAGGGCTGGGCTTTGAATCACCTCAGTGAATAGGTCAAAAACTTGCGGCAGATCTTCAGTCAGGCTACTAAAGCTCACGCTGCCCGAGTTGACGGAGATGCCAGATTCGATCGACGCTGCTTTTTGTTCGAGTAATTCGTTAAGTGGGTTGGCTGGGGTTTTCACTGTGCCACCCGATCGCAACACGGATCCCGTTAATGAAGCAAGTCCCGTCCGATCGGCATCTTCGTTACGGCTTCCAGTGCGAACCATCAGATTTCCGCTGACTAGGGGAAGCTCATGATCTTCCATTAGAAAGACCGTCATCCCATTTTTTAGCTTGAACTGCTCATAGGATGGCAGCCTCAGTTCAGGGAGCGGCTTGAAGGTCAGTTCATCGAAATGTTTAGGGGTAGACGCGATCGCAGGCCGCACTGTGAGTAGGATCAAAATCAAAGGAATCAGGACAAAACAAAACACCAATGTGAGGGTTTTAGGATTGATTAATTTTGAAATGCTGCGATTTTGCATGTCGAATGACGGCTTAGCCAGTTCTAGTCTTTTGTGCATTTTCATTAGTTTATAGCCCCTGCTGAATGATTTTCTAGCTCCGATCGCTGACAATTTCACCGATCGTCTTATTTTCTGGCCTAAAGGTTGATTTTGCCACCCGCTGAATATCCGCAGGCGTTATGGCACTGATGGCATCGAGTTGATTAAATAAATTGCGCCAAGTTCCGGTTTTGACTTGGTATTCCACCAGAGCCGAAGCCATGCCGCTGTTGGAAGAGAGCGATCGGAGCAACCCAGCGCGGGCATTGGTTTTAATCCGATCGAGTTCGATTTGAGTGACGGGATCTGTTTTTAGTCGCTGGATTTCGGTATCAATTCCCTTTTGAATCTCTTCTACAGAATGTCCCGGTGCTGACAGTGCGTAGAACATGATTAAGTTCGGGAATTTGTCGCCAGGGAATCCGTTGAAACCTTGGGCGGTGAGGGCGATTTTTTGAGATTCGACCAAAGATTTATACAGCCGTGAGGTGCGGCCATCACTCAGCAAAGATGCGATCGCTTCATAAATCGCGTTATCAGGATGGCTCAGAGCTGGACGGTGGTAGCCTTCGAGATAAATAGGTTCGGATGGCAGACTGAGTTTTACGGTGCGAGTTTCCGTTTGGGCGGGTTCAATGGGGAGCGTTCGATCGACTTTTTTCGAGACTGCCTTGGCTTTAAATCGTCCAAAATAGGTTTCAGCCAGGGTCTTCACTTCGCTGGAATTCACGTCCCCAACGATCGAAATTGTGATGTTGTTGGGAGTGTAATACTTATTGAAAAAGGCTTGAATATCTGCCCGATTCATTGAGTCGATGTCTTTGGCATAGCCTGCAACGGGTTGACGGTAGGGATGGACTTGGAAGGCGGCAGGCAGGAATTCTTCGATCAATTTTCCGATCGGAGAATTTTCAATCCGCATTCGACGTTCTTCTTGAATGACGGCTTTTTCCTTGAAGAATTCTCGCAAAATTGGATCCAAGAACCGATCGGACTCCAGCGACATCCAAAGTTCCAGCTTATTCGATGGGAAACTAAAGAAATAGTTAGTCGCATCAGAAGCGGTTGTAGCATTCAGACCGACCCCGCCCGATCGCTCAATGATTTGTCCAAATTCGTTTTGTTTTGAAATGGTCAGAAGTTCTGCATCCAGCGCTTTGAATTCAGTTTGCAGCTTTTCGACTTCAGCGAGATTGTTCGATTTTTGGGCCGCTTTTAAGGTTTCCCAGAGCTTATCTTGGCGATCGAGTAGCACCTTTTCTTTGGCAAAATCTTGGGTGCCGATGCGAGTGGTGCCCTTGAAGGCTAAATGTTCTAGGAAATGAGAAATCCCTGTTTTTCCTGGATCCTCATCCGCTCCACCTACATCTACATAGGTTCTAAAGGAGATGACAGGGGCGTTGTGGCGTTCTAGAACGATGAATTTCATGCCATTGGAGAGCTGAAATTCGCTGATATTTTTGACGACCCGATCGAGGTAGGGCTGAACAGAGGTTCTAGCAGTGATAGCGGGAGTGGTTAGTGGGGCTGGTGTTGCACGTTTTGGATCGGCACCGTTTGAGTTTCTACTTTGGGCAAGTGCAGGTGATGCGATCGTTATGCCGATTAAAATGACGCTGAAGAATACGACCAATCGAGTTGCTAACTTGTTCACGAGCCTAGCCATAGTTCTCCTACCTTGAAAATTTCTTGTTAACCTCAAACGGCGATCGTAGGGTGACGCGATCGCTTGAAGGCTGAAAAGCACTCTTTCTAGGATAAGAGGGAATGGAGTTTTGTGGTGCGTCAGAACTTATCAGAGCTTAAAAGCTGCGATGACGATAGGTTACGTATCCGTCGAATAATAGGGTCACAAGCGCAAACGCCCCACCAATCACCAGCGCTCCTTCGACGCAGCTTCCGTCGCCAAAGGTCATCAAAAAATTAGCCAACGCTTGAAGTCCGATCTGGCTCAGTCCGACTAGTCCGGGAACATACCCCAAAACTATCAGTCCCGTGAGTGCCATGACAATGATTACGATCGGCAACAAAAAGCCGATGCAAAGTGCAACAAAGAGCGATCGGGCCAAATTGGCTAAAGAAGATGAGGTGTGCATAGGGTATCTACCAGTGACTGAGGGAGAGCTTGCTAAGGTCGAGCTTGTCCTAAGATAAATCCCCCAATGTTCTATTGGGGGAAAGTGTCAGCATTTGTAAGGGTTAGATAAGGAAGTACACAATGCTAAAGAAACATCGTGTACCTCTCTCATTAATCCCCATTCCGTAATGTTTGGCTCAAATCTCCCAAAATAGCTTCTCCAGCTTGGTTTACCCGACTACAGTTGCTGAAAAGACGGTTTGTTCTAGCCGATCGAGTGCTTCATTAAATTCATCATTGATAATCTGTACATCAAATTCATTGGCAGCATCGATTTCAGCCTTGGCCCGTTGGAGCCGCCGATCGATCGCATCGTCAGAATCTTGACCTCGGCCTCGAATACGGCTTTCGAGTTCTTGAATAGAAGGGGGCAGGATAAAAATCCGGATAGCTTCAGGGAAGCTTTGACGTACCTGTCTTGCGCCTTCGAGTTCGATTTCTAAAACGACCCATTCACCTGCTGCTAGTTGTTCTTCAACGGATCGCTTTGGCGTTCCATAGCAATTGTTAGCAAATTCCGCCCATTCGATAAATTCGTTTTCGCTCACCATCAAATCGAATTGTTGTCGGGTGATGAAGTAATAATTCACCCCGTCTACTTCGCCTGTGCGGGGCGATCGGGTGGTGGCGGAAATGGAGAGTTTGAGTTCGGGATGACGTTGCAGCAAAGCCTGTAGTAATGTGCCTTTTCCGACACCACTCGGTCCGGTTAGAACAATCAATCGTCCAGGGTTTCGGCCACTGCTGATTTGGAGGTTTGAAATTAGATGCTCTGTATGGCTCAATGCGTTGCTCAATTCTGCGGCGATCGGGCTACCCATGATGCTCCTTTATAGTCAAACTATTGGTCCGACCATTCTCCGATCGAACTCTCCCACTGGCAAGCCCTAAGCCTCTTCACCATTAGTAGACTCTTTATTGGTTACAAATCGATTGGCGACGGTTTCTGGCTGGATGGCCGACAGGACGACATGTCCCGAGTCGGTAATGATGACGGCACGGGTTCGTCTGCCATAGGTCGCATCGATGAGTTCACCCCGCTCCCGCGCATCTGTAATGATCCGTTTGATAGGGGCAGACTCAGGACTAACGATCGCGATGACACGATTTGCCGATACGATGTTGCCGAATCCAATATTGATTAATTTAATATCTGTCATGGGGTTAATGAAGATTCTAGACCAGAGCACAGTTACGCTTATTTTAAATACTAACCGTAAAAATGTGCGGTGAATAAGGTTGACTGATAAATATCCTAGAAATAATGAAAAAATACCTCTTAACTATTGTTTCCTGGGGTTGTGAGGTTATGAGGTGGCTCGGATGAAGATGGGGGTTAAATCCGCAGAAGCCTATTTGTAGATTTAGACATTCTTCGAGTTTTAGATCTGCTAGAGTTTCGATCGCGAGGAGTTCAAAATTTTAGCTTCCAGATACGTTCTAGCTCTTAGATCGATTCTAAGACGGTTTTCTTAAATTGAGTTTTACTCACTGAGGTTTGGTGTGCAGCCCGTAGACTTTACAACGCTGGTCGCAGTGCGTCAGGAACTCGTTAATCACAGCTTGCCTGCCCGTCTAGAGCAGGTCTATCAAGTCGATCGGTTTACAATTTCCTTGGCGCTTAGAACCATTACGGGCCGGAGTTGGTTAACAATTTCCTGGCATCCTCAGGCGGCTCGAATCCATGTTGGAGATGCTCCTCCGCGATCGCCCGATACCTTTACCTTCAGCCAACAGCTATGGCATCAGTTGGGCGGGTTGGCATTGTGTGAGGTGGCGATCGTCAAGCCTTGGGAGCGAGTATTAGACTTGAGATTTTGTCAGCGACCGGGGGATCCGGTTTTGTGGCATCTCTACGTCGAAGTTCAAGGGCAGTATAGTAATGCGGTTTTGGTGAATGAGCAGGGTGACATTGTGACCGCTGCCCATCAGGTGAGCGCCACGCAGTCGAGTGTGCGTCCGATTCAGACCGGGGATGCCTACCAGTTGCCGCCGAGTTCGACTCAATCGATGCCCAGTTTAGAGGAAGGCTTCGATCGGTGGTATGAGCGGCTGGCCTTGGTTCCGACAGTGCTGAAAAAACTATTGGTGAAAAATTATCGTGGCTTGAGTTCGGCGCTGACTTTGGAATTGTTGGATCAGGCGGGATTAGCGTCCGATCGGCTCAGTGACACCCTGTCAGATGAGGAGTGGCGATCGTTGTTTGCAAGTTGGCAAGATTGGTTGAAATGTCTGGAAACTAACACCTTTGTGCCGACTACGACCGCTTCCGGGTATCGGCTTTTGGGTCCAACTTCGGATGTCCCCGATTCGATTCAGACCATTTTGAATAACTATTATGGCGGCGGGTTGTCCAGGCAACAGTTCGACCAAATTCGACATCAGCTCAAAATGCGACTGAAATTGCTGCTCGGTAAGCTTTACACGAAACAAAATGGGTTCCAAGCGCGGTTGGGCGAGAGCGATCGGGCTGATGACATTCGGGGTAAAGCAGATTTACTGATGGCGCACTTGAATGACTGGGAACTGGGCATGACTGAAATTGTGCTGATGGATTTTGAGACCGGATTACCGACGCGAATTCCTTTGGCTCCCGATCGTAATGCGGTCCAAAATGCTCAAGCACTTTATAAACAGCACCAAAAATTTAAGCGATCGCGAGATGCGGTGATGCCGCTATTAATAGACGTTAAAACCGAAATTGACTATCTTCAGCAGGTCGAAACGGCCCTAACCCAAATCGAAGACTACCGATCGGGCCTGGATTTGACGGCGATCGAAGACATGCGGGATGAGTTGATTCAGCAGGGATATTTGGCGGGTTCTCGTTATCAAGTTGAACTGGATCCAGCGCAGGTCTCTAGCTTAAAAACAGTGCGACAGGCAACGGCACGAGTCAAGTCGGGGATTAAATCCAGCATTAAATCCGGTACAAAATCGAAGAAACCGATCGTTGACAAAGCAGATCTATCCAGCCAACCGCGTCGCTATCAAAGTCCCAGCGGCTACGAGATATTAATTGGCCGCAACAATCGCCAAAACGACTTTTTGACGTTTCGTATGGCCGGAGACTACGATCTATGGTTCCATACTCAAGAAATACCGGGAAGTCATGCCTTATTGCGACTTCCCGCAGGCTCGGTTCCAGACGAAGCCGATTTACGCGCTGTCGCAGATCTGGCCGCTTACTATAGCCAAGCGCGACAAAGTGAGCAGGTGGCTGTGGTCTATACCCAACCGAAACACGTTTACAAGCCCAAGGGTGCAAAACCGGGCATGGCCATTTACAAACAAGAAACCGTGATTTGGGGGAGGCCACAATGGGGATTGAAAATAGTGGATCCAATTTAAAATATGCGCTGGTCCATGAATGGCTGACCCCAAAGGCCACGGGCGGATCTGAATTAGTCGTCCAGGATATTTTGAGTTTTGTGGATGCGGATTTGTATGCGCTGATCGATTTTGAGTCGCGTAATCCAGACAGTTATCTATATGGTCGATCGATCGGTCATACCTTTTTGCAGCATTTTCCCCGTGCAGAGTTTGGGGTACAGAAATATTTGCCTTTAATGCCGCTGGCGATCGAGCAGTTGGATCTGCGCGACTACGATGTGATTCTCTCGTCTTCCCATGCCGTTGCAAAAGGCGTATTGACCCGTGCGAATCAAGTTCATATTTGCTATTGCCATGCTCCGATGCGCTATGCCTGGGATTTGACCTTTGATTATTTGGCTCACGGCAATGCGGGTAAAGGACTCAAAGGTATTCTCACCCGGATCCTTCTCCATCGCTTACGTCAGTGGGACGTGTTGTCAGCCAACCGCGTTGATCATTTCATCGCCAATTCTCAAACGACAGCTGATCGGATTTGGCGCTGTTATCGTCGAGAGGCTGAGGTGATCTATCCGCCTGTCGCGATCGATCGCTTTCCCTTTGTCGCTCAGAAACAGGACTACTATCTTGTGGTCTCGCGGCTTGTGGGCTACAAACAAGTCGGGTTAATCGTGGATGCATTTAATCAATTGGGGTTACCGCTGGTGGTGATTGGGGACGGGAGCGATCGCCTAGCGCTAGAACGCATGGCCAAAAAAAATATTCAGTTTCTCGGCTGGCGATCGGACGAAGATGTTGCTACCTACATGTCACAAGCTAGAGCCTTTGTGTATGCCGCCTACGAAGATTTTGGCATTGCTCCCGTCGAAGCTCAGGCTTGCGGAACTCCTGTGATTGCTTACGGAAAAGGCGGTACAAGTGAGACCGTTAAGGATGTTCGGACTTGGGGCGATCGGGGCACGGGGATTTTATTTGAAACGCAGCAGGTTTGCGATATTGTGGCCGCAGTTCGGGCATTTGAGGCGATCGCAGCCCAAATCAATCCAGCAACAATCGCGTCCCATGCTCAACAATTTTCTGCGGAAACTTTTAAACTGCGTTATGGGCAGGCGGTCGATCGGGTCTGTCAAAAGATGGGTATGGGAACCAAAAGTTATAGAGTCAAGTCTTAAGCCCTGTATGATGGGGTCAAGATTTGTGATGAAATAATCGAAATCTTGACCATAATTTAAGTAGATAACGTGTTTTCCACCTTTCTCTTAGAGGCATCTCATGGCAGGGTTAGGTCAACTTAATGTTTAATAGGTGTTTAATAACTGAAAAACATTGTAAGTTACGGCATCTACGCAATCTAGGACTACTCATCCACCATCTCTCTAGTGAATGTTGAAAATACCTATGCTCGCTGATCGACAGTCGATCCCATCTTCAGACGATAGCCATTTGACCCCTCACGTATCCGGTGGGACGATCGCTGAATCCTTGCTTCCGCAACGGTCTATCCATTGGGCCGATCGAATCACAGGAAAGCGGCTGTTTGACATTGGGTTTTCACTTTCGGTCCTGATCATATTTTCCCCGTTTTACATACTAATTGCATTTCTCGTCGCTATTGGATCTCAGGGTCCAGTGTTTTATATCCAAGAGCGCGTTGGCAAGCGTTATCGACGGTTTGGTTGTATTAAGTTCCGTACAATGATTTATGATGCCGATCGAGTTCTGGGGGATTTACTCCAAGCCTCACCCGATCTGAAAAAAGAATTTGAAGCTAGCTTTAAGTTGAAATATGACCCGCGTATTACTTGGATCGGCCGATTTTTACGGGTCACGAGTCTAGATGAATTTCCTCAGTTTTGGAATGTCTTGATGGGAGATATGAGCGTAGTGGGTCCCCGTCCGTTAGTCCCGGAAGAATTGCCCCGCTATGGCGAAAAAATGGCAAACGTGCTTCAGGCAAGGCCGGGAATTACGGGTATGTGGCAAGTCTCAGGCCGTAATGACATTCCCTATCCTCAGCGGGTTCGGATGGATGCGTACTATGTGACTCATCGGAGCTTTGCCATGGATATGGGGATTATTGTTCGGACGATCGGTGTTGTGATCTTCCCCAAAAACAACGGTGCCTACTAGAGTTTTCTAGTTTCCAGATAAATAATTTATAGTTTTGATGAGGAATGTCATTGGCCAAATGGCTTATCTTCCTTTTTTGGAAAGACTTCTTTCATCTTGCGTTACATTAAGAATCGATAAAATCACTAAGGTGTATCACTTGGTTTTACGCTCCAAAATGCTGCCTCGACAAACTAGGCCGATTTTTGGAGTATTTAGTGTATCAATCTACCTCCATGGGGATTACTAATTAAGCGTGATAAACCCAGTAATGGGATGATGAAGCCGCTTAGTAGAATCTATAGAGGTTCGGTGAACTTTCAGAACTAGACTTGCTATTGATTTGAATACTTTAATTTTTAGGAGACATCGAGTATGACCCAACGTAAGCGTGCATTAATTACTGGAATTACGGGCCAAGATGGTTCCTACATCACTGAGTTACTCTTAGAAAAGGGCTATGAAGTTCATGGAATTATTCGTCGGACTTCGACCTTCAATACCGATCGGTTGGATCATATGTATGAAGATCCCCATGTTCCCGGCGCACGGTTGTTTTTGCATTATGGTGACTTGACCGATGGCACCATGTTGGGCCGGATTATTGAAGAAGTTAAACCCCAGGAAATCTATAACTTGGGCGCTCAATCTCATGTGCGAGTCAGTTTTGATTCTCCTGAATACACCGCTGACTGCGTGGGCATGGGTGCATTGCGATTGCTAGAGGCGATTCGTGACTATCAATCCCGCACCGGAAATGAAGTTCGCTATTACCAAGCTGGATCCTCTGAGATGTATGGCAAGGTAATGGAAGTGCCCCAGTCCGAGGACACCCCGTTTTATCCTCGCAGTCCTTATGCTTGTGCGAAAATGTTTGCCCATTGGCAGACGGTTAATTATCGTGAGTCGTACAACTTGTTTGCGACCAACGGTATTTTGTTCAATCACGAATCGCCTCGTCGGGGTGAGACATTTGTGACGCGCAAAATCACCCGTGCGGTGGCTCGAATTGTCTCCGGTAAGCAGACCAAGTTGTTCATGGGGAACTTGGATGCGAAGCGCGACTGGGGATATGCGAAGGATTATGTCAGGGCGATGTGGTTGATGTTGCAACAGGACAAAGCTGATGACTTTGTGATTGCAACGGGCGAAACTCATTCTGTGGAAGAGTTTTTACAGTTGGCGTTTGGTCGAGTGAATCTAGAATGGAAAGACTATGTGGAATTCGATCCGCGCTATCTCCGTCCGACTGAGGTGGATTTGTTGATTGGTCAACCTGCTAAGGCCAAAAAACAATTGAACTGGGCACCGACTGTAACCTTTAACGAGTTGGTCAATTTGATGGTTGATGCTGATTTGCGTGCGGTCGGTGTGCAGCCTCCAAGCGACAACAATGGTATGAACCAAGAACAGGCGATCGTCCGTGAGCAATTTGCTGGGATGTCGTTCTAGGTTCGGTTAAATATCGAGAGAGAGTCTGCAATGGCTCTCTCATTTTTCTGAATTTTTATGAGCAATGGGACCATGGACTTAAGTAAGCAGAAGATTTTGGTGACGGGAGGCGCGGGCTTTCTGGGTAAGCAGGTAGTGGCGCAACTTTTGGCAGCGGGTGCGGATAAGGAGAAAATTTCTATTCCACGATCGAAGGATTTAGACCTTTGTAAGTGGGAAAATTGCCAAAAAGCGGTTGATCAGCAAGATCTTGTGATCCATTTGGCTGCCCATGTTGGCGGGATTGGCTTGAACAAGGAAAAACCAGCCGAGTTGTTTTACGACAATTTGATGATGGGTACGCAGTTAATTCATGCGGCCTATCAGGCAGGTGTGTCTAAGTTTGTATGTGTTGGAACTATCTGTGCCTATCCAAAATTTACGCCTGTTCCCTTTAAAGAACAAGATCTTTGGATTGGCTATCCAGAAGAAACAAATGCCCCTTATGGTATTGCAAAAAAAGCGTTGTTGGTGCAGTTGGAGTCATACCGTCAGCAGTATGACTTTAATGGTATTTACTTGCTTCCGGTCAATCTTTATGGTCCGGGCGATAATTTTGATCCGCGTAGTTCCCATGTGATTCCGGCCTTGATTCGGAAGGTGCATGAGGCAAAAGTGGCGGGCGATCGTAGTATTTCGGTGTGGGGCGATGGTAGTCCGACGCGTGAGTTTATTTATTCGGATGATGCGGCGCGGGGCATTGTCATGAGTGCACAGTTGTACAATTCGTCGGATCCTGTCAATTTGGGAACAAATCGTGAAATCACTATTAAAGATTTGATTACGCTAATTTGTAAGTTGATGGATTATGACGGTGAGCTAGTGTGGCAGACGGATAAGCCAAATGGCCAGCCGCGTCGTTGTTTGGATACAAGTCGGGCAAAGGATCGCTTTGGTTTTGAAGCGGAAATTGGGTTTGAGGAAGGTTTACGTCGTACGATCGATTGGTATCGTGCTAATGCGGTCTAGAGTGTTTCTCAGGAATATATAAATACCAATTGAAGCTCGTATTGTTCCTCAAATATTAGGAGCAGTACGAGCTTATTTTTGGACTATTGTTTAGTTTAGGATTCAATAGGCTCCATCCTAATGAATCGTTCCATTAAAAATTCATTCCCGTTTATAGAGTGCTAGCGTATAGGCATCGATTTTAATTTCTGGGCCTTGTTTTGTTAGCGTTGTTTTAAACTGAACAATCTGATCTGGAAAATGGGCCAGCCATCTTTCTTTTACTAAGTAAATCTTAGCTGATTCCATTACTTTCTTAGCGGACCGAGCCGATCGGACCATATCTCGATCGTGAGGGGTGCAAGATAATTTTTCAGGATTGACACTACAGATAATATAAGAAGTCCAATAGTTTCCAATAATTCCTGCTTCTCCTAACTGATTAAATCCTATTAGTTTGGATAATTGAGATTTTGCTGGAGGTAATGAGTAGACGTACGATGGTAAACTCATGCTCCCAATCAGTGCGACCATAAGAAGTAAGACTGAAAGTGGCGCATTTATTTTAAATAGATATTTTTTAAATGAATTGACAATTTCTATTCTGGATGATTTGAGAGAGATGTTGGTTATCGAATCATTGTAGAAAATAATTGTTAGCCAAAGAGACATATAGACGACACTAAAGTACCGCATAGAAATATCATTTCTGTAGACCCATTCCGACGAAATCAGGAGTAAAAAACTACCGATCGTATTGATCCCAAACAATACTGACCATTTTAATTCTGAGTCAAAGGCTCGACGAATAACACTTCTAAATTTGAAATTTTTGGTCCAACTTTTTTGGATCGATACTATGCTAATTGCGATTAAGAAAGAAGCTAAACCAAGACAGGCGACTGAATAAAAACTCAATAGCCAATTGTCTATAGAAAACGTGATTGACTGTACGATTAATTTCATCACGGATTGAAAAATTATCCATGTTGTCGCTAAGCTATTGATTCCAAAAAGTCCATCGTATGGGGTTGCAGATCTTTTTGCAATGACAATAAAAGCAATTCCTATTAGTATTGTGAAGTTAAAAATCTTTGAATAGTTAAGATGCCTTGTTAAATTTCCTATGATATTTACAAGATTAAATTTTGAAAAATTCTTCTCAGGCGTATTCTCGGATCTATTTAAATATTTTAATTCATTCTCTAGTGCGTCGAGAGCGATGCATTTACCTCGTATTAAATATCCGACTATTAAGACTATAATAATAGATTGCTCGGATATCCATAAACTTAGACATAAAGATATTAAACATCCAATGACCAGTAATCCACGTTGCCAAAAAATACTACTTTTGTAGATATTTAACTGACGCATGAAAGCCAGAGCACATCCGATCATGGCAAACTGTGGAGTATAGGGGTGTGCTACTTCGATCATAGTACTAAAAGTAGCGATAGGTAGGAACCATACTAAAGCTAATGTAAGTTTTGAAAAATTACTACTCAGAATACTACAAAAGCTTAAGAACCCAATCAGAATGAGAAAATACTGAACGTATGAAACTGCAACGATCGGAGATATGGATAGAATTCTCACTCCAAAATAGCTGAGAATCGGTACTAGACTACCTAAACGACTTTGGCCCCAATAATATAGATCGTCTGGGAGCTTTAGATCCTGCGCCATGAGGGCATGAACTGCATTGTCTGAGCTGAATACTGGAACTCTGTAGAGTGCAAAAGCTCGGAATGACACTATAAAAAATACTGTGATCAAACCGATCGTAATAATAGTCTTTAGACTTGATTTGAACATAAAAGTGGATTAGGTAGTTAACTAAGGTGGCTATTTTCTAACGAGTGCGGACTGAAGACGTTTCCGATCGTAGTAGCGTTTGTGGTCACGAATTTCCCGTTCATCAACAATTTTCAACTGATAAGAAAGAAATTCGAGTACAGGTTGTGCCCATATGGATGGAACTGTCAGTACTAGCTTTCCGGAGGGTTTGAGTATGCGATAAATTTCCTTGAGGATTTGTTCTTCATATTCAATATGTTCTAGGACTGCTAGCATTGTGACCACATCAAAGGACTCATCAGGAAAAGGGAGACGTTCTTCTAGATGGGCCTGAAATGTTTGCAAGATTGGTGTCGAGAATTCGGGTACTTTAAAATCAATCCCTACGCCTTTTCGGATTTTAGGCTCGATCGCTTTTAGGAACGTTGCTTTTGTTCCACATCCAATATCCAATACGATCGATTGCGGTGGAATTTCAGTAATAACTTGACGTAGACGCATCCAACGTAGGATTGGTTCTAAAAATGGTTCTGACATGATTTTTGTTTGATATTTTGAGTATGAAATTGGGCAGGTTTAGACTACTTTTCGATCGAGGTAAGATCTTTGTTTTTGGTTAAGACTTTTAATGGTTGAGTCTTGTTTTGAGGTCTGAGATTGTATTTTAAGATGCAAAAGATTGCCCTAAATCCATCTTTCCATCCAATCTTTTTTCCCTCTTTGTATGTTCTTCCGTAATAAGAAATCCCGACTTCGTAGATCCTGCATTCCATTCTAGAAACTTTTGCCGTAATTTCGGGTTCAAATCCAAACCGATTTTCCTCTATTTGTACGGCTTGGATTATTTATCGTCGAAATGCTTTGTAGCATGTTTCCATATCTGTCAAATTGATGTTGGTCAGCATGTTAGAAAGAGTTGTTAAAAATCGATTGCCTACCATATGCCAATAGTAAACAACTCAATGAGCTTCTCCTCCAACAAAGCGAGAGCCGTAAACAACATCGGCTTTCCCATTTAAAATTGGCGCAATGACGATCGGAAATTCTTGTGGATCATATTCTAAATCTGCATCTTGTACAATAACAATGTCGCCAGTTACAGCCCTAAATCCCGATCGTAATGCTGCACCTTTTCCTTGGTTGTGAGAGTGATAAATGATCCGATCGACTTGAAATTCTAGGGTGCGAAGTAGTTCACAAGTGCCATCGGTTGAGCAATCATCAACAATGATAATTTCTAAAGAACGAATCCCGCATTTTTTACCGATTTGATGACTGACTCAATAGTTGCGAGTTCATTGAAGCATGGAATAACAACCGAAAGTTTCACGGTAACTCACGTCTTTATTGGAAAGTTCGATGGCATCTTACCTTAGATTTGTCTGTACCGTCAAAACTTGCGGCGGGGTCGCATCTGCGGGATAAATTAAATCTACTAATACGCGTCGTTTTTCCCCTGGCTTCATTTCAAGCACCATCAATGGCTCACCCCTTTGCCCACGTCGTTGAACTAAATGAAAATATTGGGTTTGCGATCGGCCCTGATCATCCGCATATTTCACCCGCACTGTTCCACGAAAGAAAACATTCTTAGGTAATGGATCAAAGAATCGCAGCCCCTGTTGCGTATCATCTCGTTTTAACGGCGTTTCGATCGCAATCTGTACAGTTTTTAATTCATTACTTTTGTTCTCTAATGGCAATACTAAATTGTATTCAATTCCATAGTTCCCGTGCGCTTCGTAGGCTGTATCCAAATAGCGGCGTTCCATTTTGGCAGTTTGATTTTGCCCCGTTCCTAAGCCTCCGCGATGCAACAAACTAATACCATAGGAAATTGCACTACCTGTTTTGGGAATCGCCAAACTAGTCGAATTACGATCGCTCAAAATACCTTGCCACCGAGACCCGATCGCAACCCCGGCGACACGACCATAAATCAAACTCCCTTTTGTTTGGGCAATAGGTGTAGGCGTACGATCGCGAGGACTGGAAAGATTACTGGTTTGTAATAGCGATCGCCATTCTTCCAGCGTCGGTGCGCGCTCCTTGCCTTGTTCATCAGAGGGGGCGAACTTTCCCATACTGGCTAAATATACTGGACCACTACTACGCAATCGGAGTAATGCCGATCGGCCATTGATAGGTGGTGTGAGCGGTCTCACTGGAATATCTTGATTTAATATCAAGGCATATCCATTGGGTTCTATTGTAATTTTTGCTGGAAATCCATTTTGCCGAAATCCCCGCAGCACCTCACTTCCCACCCGACTCCCTGGCCCTGCATACACAGAACCTGTATTATTTTCAACAAACGGCGGTAGATCCACAAAAGGCGCATCCGGCTGGCTTAGATGGCTGGATGCTTGCAGAATATCGATCGTTACAGAAGTATTACTAGGGTTATGGGCAATGATTCCCAAATACAGAGTTCGTAAATCTTCCGGTGTTCCCTTAGCAATATGATGGGCAAAAATATCAAACCGTCCCGTGAACGATCGGTCTAAATGCGCAGACTCAAACTGTTTGCCAATCTTTGGAAATGTGGATAACAAAATGCCCTCTTGAAGTACTAGTTCGGGACTATTACTGTTAAAAACAGGAACATCATCCAAGCCTCCCGGCAACGCCCTTACTTCTTGCTGAGATCGTAAAATTTCTTGAGGTCCAGGGATAACAGGTATTTGGGAAATCCAGAATGAATCAACAAAAGGGAACATAAGAAAAATCCTTAGATTACGCTGGAATTTGATTAAAATCATAGGCGATGTGCAACTTTTCAGCGATCACGGATTAGTCCGTCAAACTGGAGTAATTGCCTGCCTAGCTTATGATTGAGCCAACAGAGTATGAGCCAAGATTCTACGATTGCCCCGGCTGGTCAAATGCCACATATCTCGGCATCGAATTTAGCCATGGAATCGATGCTCCTAAACGTCTTGAAATGGGGTGAATTATCTAACGATCGATCGCGCGGCGAGTGATAATTAGTTCTTTGCTCATAAAGATGATTCAATATAACTGCTGAACGCGGATTCAGCGAAGTTTTTTGGGAGTTTTGGCGGCTTATGCGCTGCTATCTATCTCATGAGTATTATTAGATTGTTAGTGTGCCCAGAACGTGTAAATTTACTGCCAGTTCTCGCGTATATTTTTGATGCTTTCTTTTCAGAGTCCTTCCGCCCTAAAATCTGCCTGAAATGACTACTTTCCCTGATTTTCTGCCCCAAGACGTGAACTTGCTTACGGATACGATGTCTATTGCATTTGCCCAAAGTATCGAGCGGATTGTGATTCCGTTGACAATAGGCAGCAGAAACTTCACGGTAGACACGGCCTTTGTTCGGTCGATTAAGGCTGAAAACAAGTCGGAACCGCCAATTTTGCTACTTCATGGATTTGATAGTTCGATGCTGGAATTTCGTCGGCTGTTGCCCAAGCTTGCGATCGATCGATCGGTGTTTGCCATAGATCTGCTGGGGTTTGGCTTTACCGATCGCACCCGCATCGATGTGATTACCCCCGAAATTATTAAGGCGCAAGTCTATGGATTTTGGCAGACTGTTATGGGCAGACAGCCGATGACGTTAGTGGGTGCATCTATGGGGGGTGCGGCGGCTCTAGATTTCGCATTGACCTACCCCGAACTCGTCAAACAACTGGTGCTGTTAGATAGTGCGGGGTTTGCGAAGGCTCCGGTGCTGGCAAAATATATGGTGCCGCCGTTGAGTGATTGGGCGACAAATTTTTTACGATCGCCAAAAGTACGGCGAGGGGTGAGCCTTAGAGCTTATGCAGACCCAGCTTTTGTTACGGCGGATGCGGAGTGCTGTGCGGCCTTACATTTACAGATGCCGAATTGGAGTGAGGGGTTGGCGATGTTCACGCGCAGTGGTGGCTATGGTTTTTTAAGCGATCGGATTTCTGAAATTTCTACGCCGACCCAAATCATCTGGGGTCGTCAAGATCGGATTCTCGGAACAAAAGATGCGGCGCGGTTTGAAAGAACGATTGTAAATTCGACGCTGTATTGGCTCGACGACTGCGGCCATGTGCCTCATCTGGAAAAACCCGAAAAAACAGCCCGGATCATTTTAAAGCGTGATCCGGGCGAGTGATTGAGTCTAGATTTATTTAGTTGAAGAGTCGCTTAGAAATACGGAATTCGGTTCTTGGGCTTGGGCTTCGATGTCCACATACCAACGAATCGATTCATAGGCATTCTCAATGGCGACTTGCTCTTGCGCGCCGTGGAGACGATCGGTGACGGAATGCCCGATCAATAAATACACCCCAACAATGCTCGCCGATGCTGCTGATATCAGCGTTCCCGCAATCATCAAAGAGAATTCTTGGCGCGTAATCGCTTCCTGCATAAAATGCAAGGCTAGCCCAACGAGTGCAATTACAGAAAGAAACAGTAAGACAGCCATAAGGTGAAGTTATGTAACAGGTTTTTATTATAGCCTGCAATGTTTAGAAATATAAACCAGCAGTGATGCTAATAGTACCCTTCTATTTGCGGGCTTAAAATCCCTTAAAATCCTTTTGGTATAACCGTTAGAGGGATTAATGGCGTACTTTTAGACCTCGATCGCTTAAGGATTTCTTTATATGAGAGACAGTTAACTCTCCGTAATGAAGTACCGAAGCGAGAAGTGCAGCCTCGGCCCCACCCTCTGTCAATGCGTCGTAGAGATGATCGCAGTTGCCCGCGCCGCCGGACGCAATCACGGGAACACAGACGGCATCGGAAATGGTCCGAGTTAGCGCTAAGTCATAGCCCGCCTTGGTTCCATCTGCATCCATGCTCGTGACCAGCAGTTCACCCGCGCCTCTTGAGACCATTTCTTTGGCCCAGGCGATCGCATCAATTCCTGTATTTTCCCGTCCGCCCTTGACATACACATCCCAACCGGGGTGGCCTTCATCAAGTCTGCGCTTTGCATCGATCGCGACCACAATGCATTGATCCCCGAACTGCCGAGCGGCTTGGTTGATAAAGTCTGGATCTTTTACAGCGGCGGAGTTGATGCTGACTTTATCGGCCCCCGCGCGTAGCAGTTTTTTAATGATGTCAGTATTGTTGACCCCGCCGCCGACGGTGAGGGGAATGAAGAC
>JAYUEW010000287.1:0-4534 GCA_043739045.1 Synechococcales cyanobacterium | reverse complement strand
AGGCTGGAGTGGGTTTTAGCTCCTACGGCTTAAACAGAACTGACGTTGAGTTACTTATCTCTGTATCTTTTGTTACGGTTTTGAATTTGGAATTGCTGGTTTAGGTTGATAGGGCTTGACAAAACGATTTTCTTCTTAACCTGTCAAGCATCCGTCTGTGACAATCCAAACCACATCACTACTCATAACCGACTCATTCACTAATCCCTACGACTATTCTACCCACAAAATTTCTAAACGCATGACGATCGAACCGCAACCCTAACCCCACCTGCTGAAATCGATCGCAATTCTGCGATGCAATCAATAACTCACTCAAGCCGCTGCTTAATACACACCAGGAGTACGTTGAAGATCAGGTCGCTCTTCATTGACAATAGCGCCTTCTACAGGACAAACCTGAATACAAATCCCGCAATCAATACAGGTCGAAAAATCAATCCAATACCAATCAGTACCCTTGTAATTCTTAGCTGGACCTTGATCAATGCAAGCCACAGGGCAGGCCGCGACACAATCTGCCACCCCTTCACAAATATCCGTAACAATGGAATGAGACATGAATAAAAACCCAGAAATAACGTTGTTTTAGAGAATCACGAAATTGCAACTAAAGCATTTCAACATCGATTGAACCATTGGCGCGAATCCAAACAATTTCGAGAATAGATTGCTGTCGGGCATGATCGTATATAGTTTCACGATCGATCGGTTCGCTGCCATCGGGCGATCGTAAATAGATTTCGATCTGAGCGGATGGATTCAATTCTCGCAGAATTTGACTCTGCGCTAACGCGATCGGATAGACCTCGACTGATTCAGCAACCACCAGTTTTTCACTCGTCGTCGTCCGTTTTGGCAGTTGTCCAGTGGGCAATAGGGCTTGGTGAAGCCGCTCAATTTCCAGCGAGAAGCCAATACTCGGAATCGATTCTGATTGGGGATGGTAGGTACTGAGTAATTCGTCATAGCGTCCGCCTTGGCCCAAAATTTGTTGTCCCGAGGCCGGATCGCCGATAACTTCAAATACGATACCCGTGTAATAGTCAAAGGTACGAATGAGGCTCAGATCTAGAACAATCGGAAATCGATCGGGAAGTCCGCGTTTTTGTGCTGTTGCTTGTAACAACGAAAGCAATCGCTGCAAATTAAGCGCCGCCCGTTGTTGATAATCATCCAGCGGCATTTGGCTGAGCTTTTTAATCACTGCGTCCGGTTCACCCCGCAAGTCCGAAATTTGCAAAGCCCGCGATCGCAAATCCTCGTCCATCGGCATGGTTTCTAGGGCAACCCGATCGAGATGGGCCAACGCATGACGAACCTTCCCCCGCAACGGCTTCGGAAATTCCCACAAGAGCGATCGGGTTAGCCCCGCATCCCCCAAGACCATTTGCCACCGATCGGCCATACCAATCCCATTCAAACAATCCATCACCAACAGCAAAATTTCCGCATCCGCCAAAACCCCACCGCCCCCAAGCAGCTCCACTCCCGCCTGATAGGATTCTTGCTGAGTGCTGTGGCTGCCTTCTTGGGGACGACGAAAGACATTCGCATTGTAATAAAGCCGAGACGGATAGCTCTTATCCGAAAGCCGCATCACCGCAGTTCGAGCAATAGATGCTGTAAATTCAGGCCGTAGCCCCAACACTTCATCGCTACTTTGGATTTGCAAAATTTGCTGGGATGCGATCGCCCCGCCTGCCATCAACGTATCCATCCGCTCTAGAGTCGAGGTGATGATGCGATGATAGCCCCAGCGATGTAAGACCTGCTGAAGCCGATCTTCAATCCAACTTTTCTGTGCCACATCAAGCGGCAATAGATCTCTGGCCCCAGAGGGCGGCTGATAAACCATTATTTTTTCTTTCCAAACAATCCGCCAAACATGCCTGGTGACTTGCCGCCGTCTTTAGCATTCGTGCTTCCTTTGGCAGTTGCCGCAGTAGGTGATTTTGAGGCCATCTTCTGGAGCAACTGTTTGCCCTCTAGAGCCATGGCATCCGAGGCATCCAAGCTCAGGGCTTTATCAAAATGAATGCGTGCCATCGTACCTTGCTTTTGCTCCAAATAGACCATTCCCAATAAACTATGGGAACGACCATTGTTGGGTTCAAGCTTGAGCGCATCTCGCAATTCTAAAACGGCTTGGGGATAATTTTGACGTTTGAATGCAATTTCAGCACGATTGAAGTATGGATCCGCTAAGGACTGACGAGCCGCAGAGAAATTTGTTGAGGGTGGGGCTGTCGGTGCCTCAGGTTGAGCAGTACTAGGCTTACCCATGGATGTCATGGGCTTGATAGGTATACCAGCGCCGGAGGTCCAATTGCCTTGGGTTTTGACTAGATAGACTAGATTTAATTCACTGATTTGGGCGGTGAGTTCTTCGGACTGGGACAGATGCTCAAATTGCTTCGCGGTGAGGCTCTGGACCAAGGTTCGGTATTCCGATTCCACATCTGCGCTGTCGAGTAGGGCTTGAGCGACGGAGCTGAGTCCTTCGGTTGAATTTGGGTTTCCAGCGGCTTCTTTAGCTTTCAGCTTAAGCAGTAGGTCGTACTCAATTTTGGATTTTTCCTGAACCAGGCATTCCCATGCGGGGTTGATCAGCTTGGAGAGGAGTTGTCCGGCAAATTGTTTGTCGCTAGACCCAAGGAGGGCGCTGTCGGGATGGAGACGGCGAGCGATTTTTAGGTAACTTTTTCGGACATCTTTGCCATCAGAAAACAATGGCATTCCTAACAGAGCGTAATAATCGACAAACTCACTCGAAAATAGTCCTCGCTGAATCTGAAAAACCATGCGTCTTTGTCCCTGCGTAAATGAATCTGGGTATTCGTCTCTTGGTCTTTGAGGCTAAAGCACGATCGGTTAACCGATCGACTGATTGCTGTGGATTTAAAAGTGTCAGCTAACTTTATCGGTGCTTCATCTAAAGTGTAATCACTTCATCCAGACTTTGCCGATCGATTCTAAAAATTTACTATTGGATTTTACCTTTTGGTTAGGCTCCCGATCGAAAAAACTAAGTATCTCCAAAGTCAAGGTCCAGTGGGCGAATCGTCATGAGTTCATCACTGAGTTCTTGGTGCAGCGTGCCATTGGTGGCTAAAATCCGATCCGATCGGATCTCAAAAACTGATTGATCATAACCAGTAACCAGGCCACCCGCTTCCCGCAAAATCACAATACCTGCGGCAATATCCCACGGCGAGAGTCCTCGTTCCCAGTAGCCATCGATTCGTCCACAGGCGACATAGGCCAAGTCAAGCGAGGCGGCACCGTCTCGACGAACCCCTTGGGTCTTGTGGGTGAGCTGACAAAATTCGGCGTAGTTATTATCGGGGGTGGTGCGACGATCGTAAGCAAAGCCCGTCACCAAGATACTTTTAGCCAGACATTCCGTTTTAGAAACGTGAATCGGCAAGTTGTTGCAGGTGGCCCCGAGTCCGGTAGCGGCGCGGTAAAGCTCATTGTGAATGGGATTGTAAACTACGCCAACGATCGGAATTCCCTTGTTTAGCAGACCCACCGAAACCGCAAAGCAAGGATATTGATGGGCATAATTTGTCGTGCCATCCAAGGGATCGATCGCCCATAGATACTCCGCATCCCAATCGCCTTGCATCCCCGATTCTTCCGCCAAAATCGAATGCTCCGGGACGTGACGCTGAAGAACGGCCAGAACTGCTTTTTCGGCAGCTTTATCCGCTTCTGTCACCAGATCGCCGGGGCGTTTTTCCTGAACATCACTAGTCTTCAGATTGCCCCAATAATGCTGAAGTTCTTTTCCTCCCGCTTGGGCTGCGATCGTTGCAATATCGAGATAGCGAGCGAGGTCGTCAGAAGTCATAATCAAACCTAAAAAATTACATCCGATCGTCAAACTAGATCAAAAAACTAGATCAAAATTCTCAATTTTCTAATCATCCTCCAACGGCAACCCAAATCGAACCTTGCCTCGTCCAAAATTTCGACCAAACTGAAGCACATACACCTCATCTTCATCTTGGGTTTCCACCTCCAAATCGGACTGAGCATAGCTGACACAGAGCAGTGCATATCCCATGCTTTGGAGTTCTGGCGAAAGTCCCATGGCTTCCGGTTGTCGTAAATCACCGGACTGCACTCGAACGGCACAAGCAGTACAGGCTCCGTTTCGACAGGAAAAGGGCAGGTCTACACCTTGGTTTTCGACGCAATGGAGGATATACCGATCGCTGGGAACTTGGAGTTCATGGGTGGTTCCTGTTTGGCGATTGTGAATCCGAACGGTGTGGATTTTAACGGGAGCGGTTGAGGGGGTTTGGGGCATGGGAAAAACGGACCGATCGCCCGTGGGGGAAAGTTTTAGATTAGCTCTATCCATTATGCCGGGATGTCTGCTACTATGTTTTTTCAGTGAGGTAATTTGTTTTACCTGACTCGGATAGCCTGGAGAGATGGCCGAGTGGTTGAAGGCGCAGCATTGGAAATGCTGTTTGGGGGTAACTTCAACGAGGGTTCGAATCCCTCTCTCTCCGTTCCAAAA
>JAYUEW010000286.1:0-5492 GCA_043739045.1 Synechococcales cyanobacterium | reverse complement strand
GTATTCAATCAGCCGTTGGACCCCGGTATAGTTTTTATCAATCATCACTCCTGACAAAAAATGACTACCATCGATCGGAAACAATGACGATCCAACATTAACGGGAACAAGTTCAACCTCAAGATCTTTCATCAGCGCAATAAAGTGATGAAATACGTCTGGAAACTCTAATACACCACTTTCGAGACGTTCAGAACAATTCGATCGATTAGGGTTTACATTCTTATTTAACGTGCGAATATGACCTCCCAACATCGGTTCTCGCTCAAAGACCGTTACATGATGTCCCTGACGATCGAGTAAATACGCCGTAGACATCCCACTAGCTCCACCGCCAATAAGTGCAATTTTCATGGTTAGCCTCTAAATTTAAATTAGATCTAGATTGATTCAATGGCTTATCACATGGCTTTCAAAGCATTTAGTCATTTCCCAAAATCAAATCACCCGACAAGTGTTGATAGAGTAATGTCCCTGTCCAGAATGTAGGTGCAAAGCCAGGATAGCCAGATGATGCATTGCAGAAATAGAACTGTTTGAGCGAGGTTTCATAATTCAAACGTCCTAGTCCCATATTGCGCGGCGTGAGTTTAGAACCATAGGAATTACCATTAGGACACCAACAATATCGTTCATTGGTCGTAGGACTGCCCGTAATATGAAAAACCATATGCTTTCTAAAGTCTGGGACATAGTATTTCTCCACCACATCTAGAATTGAATCTAAAATTTCTTGTTTTTTCTGGTTGTAGGCTTTGCGATCGGTATCTCGTAGTTTCCTAAAATAGTCATAATTTGCAACCGTCAAAAACTCAACAATTTGACAATCCTCTGGACAATCACGAGATGCATTGGTTAATAGTGTTGGGGTCGTAATAGCAAAACTTGGATTTGAGAAATCATTGCGATCGTACATTTGAGCAAATGCTTCATTAAGATCTTGATGCCCTGTATGGGAAACATTCCATTTACCAAATCCATAATCTTGTAGATTCAGATCTTTAACAACACAATAGACCATGTAATTTGAGGCTGAATACTCATAATCCAGTTTCCGTCGCACTGATGACGAGAACTTTTCAATCCCAATCATTTTCGCCGCTCTTTGAGGGTCGATATTACAAATTACCGTATCACCTGTGAATTCTTCGGTTTGATGGGTAAGACGATTTGTGGCCTGAACCCCTGTGACTGTTTTTCCCGTCAATCTAAATTGCGTGACTTCTTGGTTAAATAAAAGGCTTCCCCCATTAGATTCAATCGTATCGACCAATGAATTGATCACCTGCTCAAAATGCTGGGTTGGATAAAAAGCTCCAGCTTGATAGCCCCGGAACAAGGCCACCCACGCATAAAAAGAAAGCTGATTGGGCGGCAATAAAAAATCTAGCCATTGCAATGCGAGTAAGGTTTGGGCGGCTTGCGGAAGTTTGAATTTATCAAATACGTCCTGAAGCGTACTATTTAAATATTGGACCGCACAAGCAACCTCACCGGAATGTTTTAGAAGTTCTATGGGCTTGATCGGCGGCGCAAGTTTTTTCAGTCCAGCTCCTGTTTTTTCGACCTCATTAATAAATTTCGTCAGCCGATCGCGATCGTTTGGGAATAATGTTGATAATCGTTCAATTAGCGTTTGGGGACTAGAGGAAATATCTAAAGCATATCCCGGCATTCGCATATGATCGAACCCATCGGGATCATATTCCTCAAACGTTACGTCTTTACTTAAGTCTAATTTTTTAAGAACACGATCGACCAGTTGCCCCGGTCCACAATCCCAAACATAATGAAACTGAGCATTGAATTTATACTTCTTAGCCATCGTGAAAGTATGACCAAAACCGCCTGGATATTCATGGGCTTCTAAAATTTGTACAGTCTTACCTGAATTCGCCATCAATGCGCCAAAGACCAATGCGGATAATCCACTGCCGACAATCAGATAATCTACTTTCATAAAAGGATTCCTGCATCAAAGCATTGTATTTATGTTGCTATTTGTCTACTTTTCGCAATGGGTCTTACTTTTTACTAGCCACCTTGATTCATATGCTCGTAACTATACTAAGTTGCCATAATTTAATTTTGAATAACGATCGTTTGAATAGGATGATTACGATACAAGTTGTGATTTTATTTAGTAACATAAATAGTCTCAGCCCAATTTAAAATATACCTAGAGCACACCTCCGTTCGTCAAACCTAGCTTATCCAGTTCATCAGTGATGAGTATCACAGCGGCTATGAAGCGTTACCCCATCCGTGATACCATCCATTCTGAATTCTGCTTGTTCAAATTACTACGCAATCGTTCATGCTCCTATCTTCTCCCCGCCGAACCAAAATCGTCGCTACGATCGGACCCGCGACTAGTAGTCCAGAGGTGCTGCGAGAGTTGATTCGGGCGGGCGCAACCACTTTGCGACTGAATTTCTCCCATGGGACGCACGACGATCATCTCAAGAGCATTCGCTTAATCCGACAAATTTCCAATGAATTAAACTATCCTGTGGCCATTTTGCAGGATTTACAGGGTCCAAAAATTCGTCTCGGCAAGTTTGAAACAGGCAGCATTGTCGTCGCAAAAGGCGATCCCTTCATCTTGACCAGCGCCAAAATTACTGGAACCCAAACCATGAGTTCTATTACCTATGAACCATTGGCACAAGAAGTTCCAGCCGGAGCCGTGATTTTGCTGGATGACGGCAAGGTTGAGATGATAGTGGAGTCGGTAGATAAGGCGGCGGGTGAGCTACATTGTCGCGTGGTGGTGGGTGGCCCATTGTCGAATAGTAAAGGGGTCAATTTTCCGGGTGTGTGTCTATCGATTAAGGCGCTGACGGACAAAGATCGTGAAGATTTGGTGTTTGGGCTAGATCATGGTGTCGATTGGGTCGCGCTAAGCTTTGTGCGGAACCCTGATGATGTTCGGGAAATCAAGGATTTGATCGCCAGTGCGGGTAAAAACACTCCGGTGATCGTAAAAATTGAGAAGCATGAAGCCATGGAACAGATGGAAGAAATCCTGAAGCTATCTGATGGTGCAATGGTGGCACGGGGAGATCTGGGTGTGGAGCTTCCGGCGGAAGATGTGCCGATTTTGCAGAAGCGCTTAATTGCAGCGGCCAACCGTTTAGGCATCCCGATTATTACCGCCACCCAAATGCTCGATAGTATGGTGAGCAATCCCCGTCCGACTCGGGCTGAGGTCTCAGATATTGCTAATGCAATTTTGGATGGTACAGATGCGGTGATGCTGTCCAATGAGACGGCGGTCGGGAAGTTTCCTGTGGAAGCAGTGGCGATGATGTCCACGATCGCAATCCGCACTGAAAAGGAACAGATGGGTCGTAATCCTGAAGAAAGCAGCCGATCAATTCCCAATGCGATCAGTAAAGCCGTAGGAAATATTGCAGAACAGATTGGCGCGTCGGCCATCATGACCTTGACGAAATCGGGTTCAACAGCGCGCAATGTATCGAAATTCAGACCTACAACTCCCGTGATTGCGATTACGCCCCATGTAGATGTAGCGCGGCAGTTGCAGATGGTGTGGGGCGTGAAGCCATTGCTGATGTTGGATTTAGATACGACTTGGGAGACCTTCAGCGCAGCATTAAACATAGCTCAAGAAAAAGGACTAGTGTCACCGGGAGACTTGGTGGTGTTGACGGCAGGGACATTGCAAGGGGTTTCGGGTTCGACAGATTTGTTGAAGGTTGAAGTGGTTACGACCATTCGAGGAAAAGGGATTGGGTTTGGTGAGGGTTTGGTGAGTGGTCGGGTACGAATTTTAAAAAGCGATGATGATGTATCAAAATTTGGTCAAGATGAGATTCTAGTGGTTCAATCGACCTCTGCTAAGTATGTAGACGCAATCAAAAAAGCAAAGGGCGTAATCACGGAGGATGGGAATGTGACGGGTCATGCGGTGACGATCGGAATGCGGCTTGATGTGCCGGTGATTGTGGGAGTGAAGGAGGCGTTGACGGCGATTCGAGATGGGGAAATTGTGACCATGGACTTAGAACGTGGGTTTGTCTATTCGGGCACCCATTCTTCATTCCACGATCGCGGGGATGAATAGTTGATTCGATACGCGCTTCATTTTGATTGTTGTTTTGAATAGAATTTCTAGGGATTATGACGACTTATTATTACGTGGTTGCGAGCGATCGTTTTTTGTTTGTGGACGAGCCAACGGATGAGGTGATTAAGGAACGGATTCGCAATTACCAAGAGAATGAAAAGGAGATTGATTTTTGGGTTGTGAAGCAGCCAAGTTTTTTAGATTTGCCCCAACTGTCCGCCATCAAATCACAGGTTCCAACTCCTGCGGCGGCGATCGTTTCGACAAACAAATCCTTTATTACATGGCTTAAGTTACGACTAGAGTTTGTGATTGTGGGTGAATTTGAAGCTGCTGACGTGACGAGTGCGATCGCATCAGGCGTGATCGTTGGATAATTTCTTACCAGTAGAGGGCGGCATGATGATGAAGCGATTTTTAATAATGACCCTTTTGGTCTTATCTGGAGTTCCAAAGGCAATGGCCCAGCCTGTGGGAATTCCGGCGGCTGGAAACGCCACGATCGCGGATTGTCTGCCGCCTAGTGGCAACGAGTTTTTATTATTTGCAACCGCTCGGACGCCAGATGCTCAAGCAGTGCTGCGATCGAAGGCTCCAACGGATGCAACGACGACAATTTGTCGATATCAAGGCGAGATGGTGATGCGGGTAGCCGGGTTTGCCAGTGAAGCATCGGCAGCAGCGTGGGGACAGTATTTGATCCGCTCAACGGGAATCCCAACTACGATCGTCCGTCCGGTTCCAGTGGCTGCGGTAGTGAGTCCGGTGGTCGCAGCAGTGAGTCCAGTGGCTGCTGCTGATGTTGCAAAAACAATCCCCGGTTTGACAGGTGCTGGCACGGCTAATAGCGTTACAAGCGGCAGTGTCGGGAAACGGTTTGCTCCTGGAGTTTATAATCCCCAAGTTTTAAGTTCGGGCTATGCGGTGTTGGTGAATTATAACAATCGGCCTGATGTGGCGGTGCAGTTGGGTCAGGTGTTGAATCAAGATGTGGGCGTGGCGGTCTATGGTGAGCAGCCTTATTTGTTTGTTATCCAGACAGGCGAAATGTCAGCCGCAAATGCCGTGGTTAAGCTGTTGAACGATCGGGGATTCTTGGCGCTGCGAGTTGAGGCAAAATCTGTGGTGTTGTTGCGACCCGTCATAAAGCGATAAGAAAATTCTTAGAGTTGCCGTTACGCGCACAAATGTTCAACTAGTCACACCAGTTCAACTAGTCACACCAATTCATCAAAATGGTATTGCCGAACCCCAGTTTAAAAAGAGGTTCGGAATATATGGCCTTGGTTATTTATTCCACAGTCACGGATTTCGCCAGATTTCGAGGTTGATCTACATCGAGACCCCGACGAGCGGCAATGTGATAGGACAGCAATTGCATCGGAATGACGGTGACGAT
>JAYUEW010000285.1:0-17714 GCA_043739045.1 Synechococcales cyanobacterium | reverse complement strand
GTTTTTAAAAAGAATGAAATCTTAGAGCTTTATCTCAACCAAATTTACTGGGGACACAACAATTATGGTGCAGAAACCGCTTCCCAGAGCTACTTTGGCAAATCGGTACGAGATTTAAATCTGGCCGAGTCCGCGATGATGGCTGGTATCATTCAAGCGCCTGAAGATCTCACTCCATTGCGGGGAAATCCAAAATCTGCAATCGCTCGCCAACATGTGGTGTTGCAGCGGATGCGAGAGTTGAATTGGATTACGGCAGAGGAAGAAAAACAGGCACGAGACTACAAGATAAAATTTGGCAAAGTCACGTCGTTCCAAGGCAGTGAAATTCCTTATGTGACGGAGGCGATCGTTAAGGAAGTCGAGAAAAAATTTGGCCGCGATGCCCTTCTCAAAGGAGGATTACGGATTCAAAGTTCAATCGATACGAAGCTACAACGTATTGCAGAGGAAACGGTTCGTCAGAGCTACCGATCGGGTGCAGACCAAATGGCGCTGGTGGCCGTTGACCCTCGGACCCATTATGTAAAAGCAATGGTGGGGGGAATTGATTATAAAAAGAGCCAGTATAACCGAGCCACCCAAGCCCTGCGCCAACCCGGTTCTGCATTTAAACCATTTGTTTACTACGCTGCGTTTGCCAGTGGCAAGTATGGCCCGGATTCTACTATTGTCGATAGTCCAGTGGGCTACCCAGATGGAGATGAGATGTATTATCCCCAGAATTACGATCGGAGTTTTGCGGGTGCGATGAGTTTGCGGCGGGCGCTTGAGATGTCGCGAAATGTTCCGGCGGTGAAATTGGGTCAAGAAGTGGGCTTGAATAAAGTGATTGAAATTTGTCGCAGTTTGGGAATTAAAAGTCCGATCGAGCCAGTCGTCTCATTGCCGCTGGGTGCCGTTGATGTGACACCGCTGGAAATGGCGACGGCCTATGCGACTCTGGCCAATAATGGCTGGCACAGCGATCCAACATTGATTGTCCAAGTGACAGACAGCAAGGGTGGCATGGTGCTGGACAATCGTCCGAAGCTTAGATTGGTGTTAGACCCTTGGTCTGCGGCGGCGACTAATGAACTGATGCAGGGTGTCGTCAATCGCGGGACGGCAACTGCGGCTCAGCTTGGTCGTCCGGTGGCGGGGAAAACGGGAACAACGTCATCAGAAAAAGATATTTGGTTTGTGGGATCGGTTCCGCAGCTTTCGACAGCGGTATGGGTCGGGAATGATGACAATACTCCTCTCGGGTCTGGGGCGACAGGTGGAATGGTGGTTGCTCCGATTTGGCGTGATTTTATGTCGCAGGCCGTGCGTGATTTGCCTGTGGAAAGCTTTAGGCCGCCGAGTGATTTTCAGAAACCGTAGCGATTGACGAATTGAGAATTCAATGAAGCCTTATCAGTTTGTCCCGATCGTCCCCAGTTCAGAGCCGATCGTCCCTATTCCCAGTCCAGAATTTGATCTAATTACGCCCCATCCCTATCAAAAACTTGGTGCGCCCTATGGTGATAAGTCTCCGTTTTATGTGCGATCGGGTGTTTTAGAAAAACTTAGGGCAGCGCAGTCTAAATTGCGATCGATGCAACCGGGCTGGCGAATTCAGATTTTTGATGCCTATCGTCCGGTGGCGGTGCAGCAATTTATGGTGGACCATACGCTTCAGGAAATTTTGACAGCTAAAGGGTTGGGAAATGGTGCGACGGAAGACGAACGATCGCAGGCGTTGCAAGAGGTCTATCAGTTTTGGGCAGCTCCTAATTTGGATCCATTAATGCCGCCACCTCACAGTACGGGCGCGGCGGTCGATGTGACGCTGGTAGATGAATTGGGACAGGCGATCGATATGGGGTCGGAAGTTGATGAAATTTCAGCTCGATCGTTCCCGGATCATTTTGTTGGGACTATGGAGGGCGATCGGTTTGACCAAAATCGGCAGATCTTAAACGTTGTTATGACTGGTGCAGGCTTTGCTCGGCACTATCACGAATGGTGGCATTTTTCTTGGGGTGATCAGCTCTGGGCTTGGACGGTGATGCGACAGGTGGCGCACGAACTCAAGATGACAGCAAAGTACGATCGCGTTGAGTAACTTCAGTGATAACTAAGTGGTATCATAGATAGCCGACATCTTTATTTTAAGGAAACCAAGACATGTCACTGGTCCAAGAAGACAAGCAAAAAATTATTACCGATTTCCAAAAACACGAGACCGATACTGGGTCCGTTGAAGTTCAGGTCGCAATGTTGACCGAGCGGATCAATCGCTTGAGCGGCCACCTTAAAACCAATAAAAAGGATCATGGTTCTCGTATTGGTCTTTTGAAAATGATTAGCTTGCGGAAGCGTTTGCTGTCCTATGTTCAGAAGCTTGACTACGCACGATACAAGACTTTGATTGGTCGGTTAGGTATTCGGGGTTAAGAATTTTTCACTGGATTGCAATCGATCGCGATTTAAATCTACTGTCCTTCAAAACCTATTGTCTTGTTGTTGCTGTTGAGTATTGACGATTATGTCAACCGAATCTAAAGAGCCAGAAGCTTCTAAACCCCAATCGTTGCCCTTCGAGCCGACTTCTAAAAAAAAGAAATCTGCTGTGCCACGATCGACCGGATTCTTAAATGATCCATCTTCGGGAATTCCTCCAGTCGTGAGTCAGCGTATGGGAAGACGCATGGCGTTCTTTTCTGGCGTACCGAGTGTTTTGGGTATGGCAACGTTTATCGTTAGCTATTATTTAGTGTCTCAACAGCATTACGATTTACCAAACTCAGCCGTGTTACTGGTGAGTCTCGGGTTCTTCGGGTTAGGAGTTGTGGGCTTGTCCTACGGCATTCTGTCCGCCTCCTGGGAGCCAGAACAAGAAGGTTCAATTTTGGGGACTGAGCAGTTTGGCATCAATTTTGCCCGTGCCAGTGATGCATTCAAAGAAGCTCGTCGGGTGGCAATCCGGGACGCAGACAAGACAAAGAAAAAGAAGAAATAAACGATCGGAGCCTTTAGTTCTAAACCGTTTTAAAAAACATAGTATTAAAAACCGCATTGGGAATCTTCTCCTGGCGCGGTTTTTAATTTGATGTGCGAAGCATGATCGCCCCTTGAACTGATGGATAATATCGGTTTGTTTCGTTGGAAATCGCGATCGTGAAATCAAAGAATTCGCTTTTAGATGTGTTTGCAAGCCGCAAGATGGCGACGCTGATGATGCTGGGGTTTTCGTCGGGGTTGCCGTTGTATTTGACGGGGAAAGATCCAATGCAGGCTTGGCTTTCTAATGAAGGCGTTGATCTGAAAGTGATCGGGTTCTTTAGCATTGTTGCCTTGCCCTATTCCTTGAAATTTTTGTGGTCGCCCTTTATCGATCGGTATGTGCCGCCGTTTCTTGGTCGTCGTCGGGGGTGGCTATTGGTAACGCAGGTTTTGTTGATTATTACGATCGCGCTGATGGGATTCCAAGATCCCGGAGCCTTGAAGACGATTCCGACAGCAATGACAGCAGCAACGGCTTGTGCGGGGAGTGGCTTTTTTCAGGGACTGTGTGAAATTCGCCATACGGTTAGTTTGATGGCGGGGAGTTCTATTTTTTGGTTTGCGATGATCGTGGCCTTTTTTAGTGCGACGCAGGACATTGTGGCCGATGCGTATCGGACGGATAGTTTGACGGACTCTGAACGCGGCGCGGGGGCTTCTGTATTTTTGTTTGGGTATCGGATTGCAATTCAAATTGCGGGTGCATTGACCTTGGCATTTGCTCAGGTGATGCCCTGGAAATGGGTCTATTTTGTGATGGCGTTATTGATGAGTGTGGGTGTGGTAGCCTCGCTGATTGCACCGGAGCCTGAGCAGGATAGTTTGCCGCCGACTAGTTTGGTCGATTCAATTGTGCTGCCATTTCAGGAATTTTTTCAGAGAAGCGGCGGGCGACGGGCGATATTAGTTCTTATCTTTATTGTGATTTACAAGTTAGGCGATTCACTTTTACGGAATGTGGCGACTCCATTTTTATTAGACAAAGGACTGGGATTTAGTACGGCAGAAATTGCGTTTCCAAAGTTAGTTGCATTCTGGGCGACGACGATGGGGGTGCTTTGTGGGGGCGTGATTATGACGCGAATTGGGGTGAATAAGTCACTCTGGATTTTTGCGACTTTACAGGCTGTTGGGAATCTGACCTATGTGCTGCTGGCGATCGTGGGAAAGAGCTATCCCATTATGTTTGCGGCGTTGAATATTGAAAATTTCCTGGGTGGTCTTGAGGCGGCGGCGTTTGTGGCGTTGTTAATGAGTTTGTGTAATGTGGGATTATCGGCAACGCAATATGCTTTGTTTTCGTCATTGCAGGCTTTTAGTCGCGATATTTTGACGGCTCCGGCAGGAGTTTGGGCGGAGCAAATGGGCTGGGTGCCATTCTTTACAATGACTGCGATCGCGGCCCTACCGGGGATTTTACTATTGCCGTTCTTTGCGCCGTGGAATGAGGGAAATGTAGACTAGTGAATGCGATCGGACCTTAAAAATTCGATCGTAGATTGATTGAGTATTGGCGCAAAGATCAAAGTTCATGTCCCCCTATTCCTGTACGCTAGATGTCTGTAGAGTTTCAGCATTGATCATGACATCTGTTTCCCAACGTTTTCAGCAACTTCGCGATCGCGCCCAATGTGCTTTGATTCCCTTTTTGACGGCGGGCGATCCTGATCTCGCAACGACAGCGGAAGCTTTACGGGTATTGGACCGATCGGGTGCGGACATTATTGAACTTGGGGTACCCTATTCGGATCCGTTGGCCGATGGTCCAGTGATTCAGGCGGCAGCGACAAGGGCATTGGAGCGTGGGGTTAAGCTGGATGATGTGTTGGCGATGCTGAAAGAGGTGATTCCGACTATCAATGCGCCGATCGTTCTTTTTACCTATTACAACCCGATTTTAAACCGTGGTATTGATAACTTTCTGCACGAAATTGCCAGCATCGGGGTGAAGGGATTAGTGGTGCCAGATTTGCCCTTAGAAGAATCGGATGGATTGTTAAAACCTGCGCTGACCTATGGCATTGAAGTTGTATTGCTAGTTGCGCCCACTAGTCCCGGCCCTCGGATTGCAGCGATCGCTCGTCAGTCTCAAGGGTTTATTTATGTGGTGAGTACGACGGGTGTGACGGGAATGCGGACGCAGATTAGTGCGAAAACAAAAGACTTGATTCAAGAATTGCGAATTGTTAGTGATAAACCTGTGGCCGTTGGCTTTGGGATTTCGCAGCCGGAACATGCGCGGCAGGTGATGGAATGGGGCGCAGACGGAGCGATCGTGGGAAGTGCGTTTGTCAAACGGTTGTCTGAAGGATCGCCGAAGGAAGGTTTGAAATCAATAGAGGCATTTTGTCGCACTTTAAAAGCTGCAATTACTTCTGATTAGAACATCTGATTAGAGTTGCGATCGCTAGAATGAATCTAGCTAAAATTTTCCAAGGTAATCTAAAATGAAACAATGAAAGTTAGTGATGTTATTAAACGATTGAATGAAGATGGATGGTATCTAGCTCGAACAAAAGGTAGTCATCGACAATTTAAGCATTCCGACAAGAAAGGAACTGTTACAGTAGCTGGCAAATTTAGTACCGACATGACGATCGGTACTATTAAAAGCATTTGGCGGCAGGCACAGATCGATCAACCCAACAATCCTGAACAGGAGAATTCCTAATGCGTTATGCGATCGTCATTGAACAAGGAGCAACTAGCTACGGTGCTTACATTCCCGATCTCCCTGGCTGTGTGGCCGTAGCGGAGACCCTGGAAGAAGTTAGAATGCTGATTCAAGAAGCAATAGAATTCCATATTGAGGGTTTGAAAAGTGACGGTGATGTACTTCCACAACCCCGATCGATATGTGAATATGTTGAGGCATGTGTTTAGAAAATATGGGAATGACAAAATCATTTACATACAGCGTTTCTGATAGTATTTCTGAACTTGAATTGAATTCCCCAACAGAATCATCAATTGAAATCAATTAAAGATGAATTCCAGTGTGAGCAACGATCGCCATCACCTGTTCTCGGGAGAGTTTAGGGAATCCCTTCGTCATGGTGTCTAGCGTGGCCTGAGCTAATGCCAAGGGTAATGTACAAAAATCCTTAGCAGGACCAGCGGGTAGAGCATTGGTATACCGATCGGCTAATTCTAGATTGCGTCTTGCATATTGGTCGAGTTCAGTCATCGTCCAGCCCTGTGGCATAAACGTCACCCCCCGAATCAGATCTTCATTGTGATTTCGCAAGATATTTACCGTCTGTAAGCCTCTCCCAAAGCCGATCGCATCTTGTCGATTACTACTTGTTCCGTCGTGCCACGCCCATAAATCACAGAGTAATAGTCCGACCGAACCCGCCACACTAAACGTATACCGATCGAGATCAAATTCAGTATGAATAGTCCAGTTGTGATCGGCCCAATAGGCCATCCGATCGGCCATAGTAGAAGTTGCTTCCCAGATGCGTGGGGCAATGGATGGAGGGGCTTCATTTAGCCATTCAGCTAGACGTAAAGAAACCTCTGGAAATGAGTGAGATCCAAAAACGTTGTCGAATTGATGGAGGTCAAACCGTCCAGTTCCCGATTGAATCATTTGGCTAATTTCGCGTAGAACTACAGATTTTATTCTATTCTCCACGGTCGGATGATCTTCTATTTCATCGATCGCTCGCATAGAAAGATAGCCAGAAGCCACGGCTGACCTAAGGTTTAAGGGAAGGCGACTAATGGGAATGTAGAACGTTCGACTGGTTTCTTTGAGTAGAGAAAGGGCATCTTGGCTCATGAAAATCCTGCGATCGGCTAATATAATAAATCTTATCGCAAGCGGATTGTGATGGTGTCTGAAACGGGTGTTTTTTAATAATAATTAGTTTTTTGATAGTTGCGTTTAATAGAATGATTGACATATCGTACCGACGATCAGCTAGCATCTTTAAAGTAAATAATAGTCTGAGTTTTATCGCAATATGACCTACTGGCTCATTAAATCTGAACCTGATGTCTATGGCATCGATGATCTTAAAAAAGAACAAGTGGGCATCTGGGATGGAGTGCGTAATTATCAAGCACGTAATTATTTAAAATCAATGCAAATGGGAGATTATTGCTTTTTCTACCATTCCAATGCTAAACCGCCGGGAATTGCTGGATTGGCAAAAATTGTTGAAACTATGGTTGTTGATCCCAGTCAGTTTGATATAAATAGTGATTACTTTGATCCAAAATCAACGGTGGATGCTCCGCGCTGGCATACGGTCAAGTGTCAGTATGTTGAAACATTACCGGAATTGATTTCGTTGGAAACACTCCGATCGCACTTTGGTGAGGATGAATTACTGGTGGTTAAACGGGGAACAAGACTATCGGTGATTCCGGTCTCATTTGAGAGCGCCGATCGATTGTTGAAAATTGGCGGGTTTACTACTACGTTCCAGCCCTTGATATAGTGGAAGTTTAATTCTAAATGTAGTCCCGTCTACTGCATTCGATTCACAAACAATAGAGCCTCGGTGTCGTTCAACAATGATGCTATGGCTGATAGAAAGTCCTAGCCCGGTGCCTTTGCCAATTACTTTGGTAGTAAAGAATGGATCGAAGATACGATCGAGAATCGTTTCAGGAATACCGGGACCATTGTCGTGAATGATGACTTCAACGGATTCACTGTGGGATCTTGTCGTGATGGAAATCGTGGGTTTCCACAGAATAGTATCTATCTCCTGGAGTACTTGATTATCATGGGATCGTGTAACGGGATGACTGCTGTCGGTTTGTAGTGCATCAATACTATTGGCTAACAGATTCATAATGACTTGGTTGAGCTGGCTAGGATAGCAATTAATTGTACCGATCGTTCCATAGTCTTTTTTGATCATGATTTCGGGCTTGGATTGTTTGAATCGATGCTTGAGAATGAGTAACGTACTCTCAATTCCCTCATGAAGATCAACAGTTTTAAGGTCTGCTTCGTCAAGACGTGAAAAATTTCGTAGGCTTAGAATGATTTCCTGAATCCGATCCGTGCCGATTTCCATGGAATTTAGAAGTTTTGGTAGGTCAATTTCTAGAAACTCTAGATCAATCTCTTCGGCATGATCGTCAATCTTGGCTGGTTCGGCCTTCTGCTGATACAGATGGAGATGATGGAGGAGATCTCTGATATATCGGGTGGCAGGGTTTAGATTGCCATGAATAAAATTGATGGGGTTATTAATTTCATGGGCAATGCCTGCCACCATTTGACCGAGTCCTGACATTTTTTCACTTTGGACCAATTGCGCTTGGGCTAATTTTAAATTATTTAAAGTCGTTGTTAATTCTTGGGTCCGAGCGATGACTTGAGATTCTAAGGTTTCGTTTTGTAGATTGAGTTTATTGAATGATGCTTGTAAATCTTGGGCCATCTGAGTGAACGATCGCGACAAATCACCGACTTCATCCACCCGATCGGTATCGAGTGTTAGGTTAAATCGCCCGGTGGCTATCTCTTGGGTCGCTCCGAGAAGTTGTTGAAGGGGTTGATTGACTTGTTTAAGTAGAACGAAATAAATAAATATAATTTCTAGAAGAACTGAACAGATTGACAATACTAACAGTGGAATGATGTTGCGCAGAGCTTGATTATAAACTAATCGCTTTGGATATAACGTTACAAAATACCAATCTGTTCCGGCGAGGCGACTGATGGCAATGAACTTAGATTGATCGGGAGAACTAATTATACCCATGTTATCTTTTCGGTCTTTGGATTGTTGCCAGATATAGGTTAGTTCTGGATCCTGAAGTTGATCGATTGTGAGTTGACCATTTGCTTTTTCAATCGCATCTGTCCGATCGCTATCGACAATCAAACGTCCTGCTTGGCTGATAATTATATTATGCGTTCCAGGGAAGACATCATTTTGGGTCCGATCGATTAAATCATTCAATGTAATGTCGTGACCGATCGCTCCGATATGGCGGCCAGTTTCATCATCAATAGGGGTGACGAGAGAGACCATCCATTCTTTGGGCGACGGGTCAAAGTAAACGCCTGTCCAGCGAGGAGTGCGAGAAGGATTGTTGGTTTTATTGGCGATCGTTATATATTCTTCCTTGGTCATATCTAGATTTGCCGGATTTTGGAGTCCCCAAGGTGTCCCCCGCCAATAGTTAGCGCCAGCATTGCTTGAACTTGCGAGCCAAAGGTCTATAAAACTAGTTTGCCAGCCCCGCCCATAAATTGCATTAAGCCGATGGAACACTAGAATTTCTTGTTTAAATTCCTGGGTTAGCTCAGTCCCTGCACCGACAAATACTGTGGCATCTTCTAAGGTGTCGAATTCCTCAAGGGGTCTAGATTGGTCAAAGTTACGATAGGTTCCGTCAGACCAAGGTTTCATTAGGGTATTGAAGGCGACATCGGGATTGGTCGATCGCGCTTTTTTGACTTCGTCTATGATGATGGGTTTAAGATGAGCATGATTCTTTTGGGCGAGCTGAAAAATTTGACTTTCCCGTTTGCTACGTTCATTGACGTAGTTTTTGAGTTCGCCGATGGCTTGGGTTTCTACAGTCGCAACGGCATGACGATAACCAGTAGTAATTGAGAGTGCAGAAACCCCTAAGATGGGTAATCCTAGCCAAAACATAGACTTATGAAGAATCGATCGGCGAATCGCCAGGGGAATATGCTTTGTAATCTGGTACATCATGACTAGGATGGGGTACGGAACAAGCGGACAGAAGTTAATTTAACCTACCATTGGACTTAGGGTTCCCTAAATTCTACACCTCATCATCAGATAGGCCAGTATCATCAACTTAAAGATTGGTCTAAGTCTACTTAACTCGCAAATCCTCGAATTATCCACGCTCTACAGCGATATACTGAACGACCTAATCACAACGATCGGTAAAACTCCAGCAGATCTCTGGCAAGCGCTTTATTGGTATAGCGAGACATACAACGTTGGTAGCCCGATTGTCCTAAGTTCTGTGCAAAGCCCCGATCGTCAATTAACTGCGAAAGCCGATCGCACAATGTATCTGAGTCCCCTTCTGGAAACACCAAACCCGCATCTGCAATGACATTGGGAATCTCGCCAGAATTAGACCCTATCACCGGAACTGCCGCAGCCATCGCTTCAATTAACACATGACCAAACTGTTCTTTCCAACCCGTAGCAGTTAATGTTTTAAATTGATAAGTTGTTTCCGATGGTAAAACTAAGGTATTCATCGCGCTAATATACTGGGCAACTTGGTCATGATTGACGCTATCTAGTTGAATCAAGTGATCATCTAAGCCTAATTTTTGTGCAGTCTTTAGCAGTTCATTTTTAAGTTCACCACGACCAAGAAGCAGTAGTTTAAATGATTGATTCTCCAGTGCTGCCGCCGCTTTCAATAGGGTATGTAAGCCTTTTTCACGAACAAACCGACCGACAAATCCAATGACAAATTCGTTGTCTTGAATCCCAAGACGCATTCTAATTTCTGTTGCATCTTGGGATTTGAAAAGAGTTTCATCTACACCGAGTTGCGGCATAATTTCCATGGGTCGATCGTAGCCTTTGTCTCGCAAAATTTCATAGCCAGCACTATTGCCGACAACAATACCGTTAGTATTACTTAAATTGTATTGTTCTAACCAAGAGAATGGAAATTTCAAGCGATAGGGCAAATTCCACCACGTAAAGAAAAGCATTTTTGCTTTCAATCCTAGTAATTTATTCAACGTAATCAATTGGGCATAAGCTAAAGATTTTGAACCTTGTTCTACTTGAATGATGTCGGGTTTGAGCGATCGTAGCAATTCAACCAACTCCCAACCAAAGCACAATGCCCCTTGATTGTTTTCACTAAAGTTTGCGATCGGCACTACCCGAAAATTTTCATCGTTCCAACCCTGTGATTCAATGGTGTTACGCATCACTCCGCCCGGTCTCCATCGCTTTGGAACAACGATCGTGACTTCCAAATTCGGATCAAGGTGAGCTAAAAGACGGAATTTCTCACAATTGAGTTTAACAATATAGGAATGACTGACAACCAGAATTTTCATACATATTTTCTATTTAGTATTTTCTGTAAAGTTCATCGCGATCGCTGCACCATTGTCCGTTATCCCATAATCCCTTCACCTGCGACCATACTGCATCCCCAAAGCCCAGCAGATAAAAAACAAATCGTGATGCAATCTTTAAGGGTGAACCCGATTTATGGCAGGGTGGACGACCTAACACATGGCAATCAAACAATCGGCCATAAAAGCGCAAACATTGCGAAAGGGTCAAATGCTTCAAGCCCATCATAAAATGGTTATGATAGAACGTCATTTGATAGCTTAAAGACTTTGTTGTAATGTCATGACAACCGCCTGTTTCCTCCCCTAAATGAACCAAATGTGATAAAGGATCATACCAAATCAAATAGGGTGTTTTGCGAAATCTTAATCCAAAATCCGATTCCTCTCGCACTGCACTGCCCCGATAGCGCTCATCAAACCAGATGCCTTGTTCAAAAAAGATTTCGCGACGATAGGACATATTACAGCCCCTTGCACTCAAAACCCGTTGGGGTTTAACAGTATGAACTAAATTGATGTGGTACCAGGCGATCGCCGGGTCCATGGCTTCGGGGGGGAGATCTTGTATTTCCAAATCACTAGAATGGTCTGCCAATTTCATCCGATCGAATACCCGTCCAGCCACACCGCCCACCTCAGGCCGATCGTAATTCTTTTCATGAGCGGCCAAATATCCCGTAGGCAGTTCCACATCATCATCAACAAACACTAAAACCTCACCTTTTGCACGGCGAACCCCATAATTTCGTGCTCCTGGCAAGCTGGCCCAGTCTAGTTTAAAAAGTTTAATTTTGCCACAATCAGCCATTTGATCTAGGAAACGATCGGTCTCTGGTTGATGGCGGGCGGTTTGGTCTACAACAAGAACTTCAAAAGCTGGATAGTCTTGGTTTAAAACATCATTGATTGAATCAATTAATGCTTGTTCTCGACCATAGGTTGCAATAATGACTGAAATAAAACGTGCCATAGCAATAGACTCTTTGATTTGTATGTTGTCATGGGGAGATCCCTCTTTACTAAGAAATCTATGGAGAATCCACATCATCCCTCTCTTTATCCAATTCTGGCAGTTTTAAAATAACCCCCGCCATAAACCAGTAATATACAGCCACCGGATCGACATCCAATGGATAGTAATAGGTGTTGTAGCTAATAAATAAAACAAACACCCAAAGTGCAGCCCCCGCCCCCCGAAGGTTTTTGTCTTTCACCTTACGGTAGGCCTTAAAGGTCGCGATCGTTAGAGTGGTCACAACTGCTAACAAAAGCAACACCCCGATCGGGCCTAATTCATAGAGTACTTTTGGATAGTACGTCTCAATTAGTTTCGTTTCCCCAAATGCCCGTGCTGAATTGGTCGCTCGTCCGAGTCCACGTCCCAAGATCCCTACAGCATCTCCCACAAATTCAAATTGACCTGCAATGAAATCCGTGGGAGGAGACGCTTCCCAACGGCTCGAAAAACTATCGATACGCTCTTTTACAATATCTGGAAATGCAGCTATGGCCCCCACGATCGCAAATCCCAACGCTATTACAATCGGTAAAAACCGTTTTAAATTTGTGACTTGGCCCGTGACAAATAGCAGGGTAATCGACGCGATCGGGACAATAATCAATGCAATACGCTGACCAGATACAACCGCCATTAATAAGTTAAGGGCCATCGCCACCATGCCAATAATTCGCCAAATCCATTGACGATCGCAGAAAGCTGTAACGAAACTTGTAAATGCACTCGCAATCAAATACCACCCCCACTGCCAAGGGGCAACAAAAGTTCCTGGCAACCGAATTACGCCTTGTTCGGGACTATAAAGCAATGATCCACCCACCAGACATCGCGATTCAATGGAGGCTTTAAAGAGTTCTGCACCACTGCCAACCGTGCCTTCACAGCGGCCTGTTCTCAAAAACATATATTGCAAAAATCCGAGACTGCAACAGGTAACAACTAATGTGGTCATGATCCGGATTAGAACGTAGAAGTCACGTTTTGTTTTGAGTAAATAGTAAGCACAGGGAATTAAGGGTACATAGCCAAGAAAGACTTTTAGCCCTAAGATTCCCATCAGAAAAGGCTTTTCAGTTTTGGACCCAAACTGCTGCAACCCATTCACAAAGATCAAGACTAAGAAGCAATAACTCAAAAGTAATACCAATGGCATTTTCAAATTAACTGGCAGAACAAATGGTAATTTTTTCGCCTTACAAGCTTGATATAACGCAATGACAGCGGGAACATAGAAGGCATCTTTAGCAAGTTGTAAAACGGGATTGTCTCCGCCCCCGATCGCATAGGTAATTGATCCGCCCAATGGCAAATAAATCAAAAATGCATATAAGGCTTTCTCAGGATATTTAAATGAACTTAATATAATAAAAATTCCGGCAAAGCCTCCAATGCCTCCTTTAATCCCACTCAAAACGCCACCAATTCCACCGATTACAACTGAGACCACTACGGCCATGGTCATGAATTGGCTTAGCTCTTGTTTTGCTTTGTTGGCCTTACGTTTTTCGAGCTTTTGTTCCTTTAGAGTCAGAGGTACAGTTTCGATGGGTATTGCGATCGGCTGATTCCTCCTAGACTTATTTAATTTACTCTTTTTAAGACTTTTATTATTTTTATTAGGTGGTTTCCTTAGATTTTTTTTTGGCATGAGACTAATATTTGGGACTAATATTTGGGACTAATATTTGGGACTAGGGAAGCCAAACGTTCGCAGCACTCTTCTTTAGGATTCCCACTTCTATCTAGAATTCTCCGAAACTATCTACCTGGGATTCTAAGAAAACATTCCCTACAAAGAACCACGCACTAAAATTACCGTCTGAGTCGATCGTCTGGCGATTTCCTCAGGAATATTTCCCTTCAATACCTGCTGCAAAAGTCCCCATTGAGTCGCTCCGAGTAAAATCACATCGCAATCATTCTGTTGGGCCAAATCAAACACCGCATCAGAAATCGACGCATTGCACACGGCGATCGAATGGGTAATACAGCCTACTCGGAGTTGAACTTGATTACAGGCTTTATTCAGGGCGCTGATGCTGACTTCTGGCTGTAGGTTTGGAGCGCTGACATGACAGAGAAAGGCTTCAGGCGCTTGAGTGTTTTTCATCAGACCCGGAAGCCACTGAATCGCCCGTGATGAATTCGGGCCGCCTGCGGTGGGAATTAACCAACGTTCTCGAAGCTTTGCATTAATGCCCCATTTAATCAACATCACATCACATCTCACTTGTTGAATTAAAGCATCAACGACTTCTCCAAAAATCCGATCGGGCGTATCCGTTCCTCCTTTCCAATTGCTAATCAATAGATCAATATGCCGATCGCCAACGACTTCTAAAATGGCGCTGGTAATATCATGGGACACCCGAATTTGAGTATGAATCGAAATACCATAGCGATCACGTAATGGTTTGGCTTTTCGCAAAAGACGGCGTTGCTCTACGGTTGCGACGGTGGTTTCAGCGGGCGATCGGAATCGCGATACTGGAATGACGATCAAACATTCCAATTCATAATGTCTTTGCTGGGCAATGGCGGCGGCAAGTTCTAAAAGCTGTAGCGCAGTGTCGGGGTTGGAGAGTGGAACAAGAATGCGGCCTCGACCGATCGCGGGATCGCGGGTTTGATACACCACATAAGAAGGTTCATTTTTTGCAAGGCGCGGATCATGGGTTTGGATATTACCGCTGAGTTGTTCAGACTCGACCCGAATAATGTCGGCGCGGGTAATAATGCCCACAAGTTGCGATCGATCGACCACGGGCAGATGACCAATATGATAGCGATTCATCCAATAAATCACTTGAGGTAAGGGATCATACGATCGCACACTAATAGGATTTGGGGTCATGATGTCGGCAATAGTCTGAATAGCGGCTAATGCATTAGTCGAATCATTGATATTAACGGCTGATGATTGATCATTCGTCACAGGATTCAAATCATGAATCAGAGTCGTCGCAATTTGAAGCTCACTGAATTTAGTAAAATCTGACGACGTAACAATTCCCACAAATTTTCCCTCATCTAGAACGGGTAATCCATGGTGCGGCGATCGGGTAAACAAATGTTTTGCATCTACAATTGAAAGAGTACTACTAATTGTCTCCAATTGGCGCGTCATAATATCAGCAGCAGTGAGCTTACTAAGCCGATTTTCAAGCTGTTGAAATGGTTTTAAATAGATACCATTCCAAGCCAAGATATGTTTGGAAACAGAACCCGTTGCAATTGCTTCAGCCACCAAATATGCCGTCACAGACGAAATCATTAAGGGCAATACAATTGAGAATTCTTGCGTCATCTCAAAAACAATTACGATCGCCGTCATTGGTCCCCGTGTCACCGCACTTAAAAAAGCACTCATTCCAGCCAACGCAAACGTCACGGCAAATCCTGCCCCAGCTTGAGTGCCGATTGGTAAATTCAGCCAATGGTTTAAAAATTGGGCCAAAAAACAAACCAAATATCCCAGCATCGATCCCAAAATCAATGACGGTGCAAACAACCCACCCGGTGCACCTGAACCTACAGCCACCAAGGTCAATCCAAATTTGACGGCAAAAATCAATAGAATTAAATGCCACGGAAATTCACTAGTTCGCCATACTTCCTGCAAGCTGGCATTATCTCGTAATGTTATGGGCAATAGGGCCACAAGTAGTCCAGAGACAAGACCCGCGATCGCAATCTTTCCCGGCAAACTCAAATGCAAACGCTTGTAGATTTTCAGGCTTTGCAAAACTCCGCGAATAAAAACAACGCCCAATACTCCGGCCAAGACCCCAAGCAACACAAAAAACGGAATTTCGATCGCATTAAAATAGGGATCGATACTCATCCAACTTGGACTAAAGGTGAATTCCTGCCCGCCCAGTTGTCGAGACACCACCGCCCCCACAAATGACGCAACAATCGCCGTCCCCAGCGTCAATCCCGATACATCTTGCAATAATTCTTCAACGACAAAAAGCACGCCTGCGATCGGAGCATTAAACCCCGCCGCCAGTCCCGCTGCTGCGCCCGCCGCCAACAACTGTCGTCGATGGTCGGGGGAGGTTGGAAACCAATTACTAACTTGAGACGCGATCGCCGCCCCAAGCTGCACCGTCGGTCCTTGCCGTCCCAGCATCAGCCCAGATCCCAAGGTCAAAATCGTACTCGTTAACTTTACAAACGAGATTCGACCTGTCAAAGGCATGGGCAAATACGCCAGTGCCGCCTTCACTTGGGGAATGCCGCTGCCTGAAGCTTCGGGAGCCAGCCGTTGAATCAAAATTCCCGCCAAGCCACCGCCGATTAGGCCAAAAAAAGGGAGAGCAAGTATCGGTGGCAACAGGTTTGCCCCAACCAAGCGCCAGCCACCCAGCCAGCCCACCCCCGTCTTCAACATCACCGCTGCCAGTCCGGATAGCAATCCGATTAAAGACGCTTCAAGAATGGCGATCTGTTTGGGTCGGAGGGAGACGAGGTTAGGCATCGCAAATTTCCATATTAAGGCTATGGCAAACAGTTACAGCGGTACAGCGAAGACCCAATCTTTGTATTTTGGATCGCGGTTTTCAGTAATAGCCGTCACTTGGGTGCGCAATTTGTCTGTGATCGGACGATCGGGTTTCAAATCGTACATCTCAATGCGCTTCACGGGCGTAATTTTGGCAGCCGTTCCGCTCAAAAATACCTCATCAGCAATGAAAAGTTCTGATTTGTCCACCGGACGCTCAATCACTGGAATACCCATATCACGGGCGATCGTCAAAATACTGTCTCGGGTAATCCCTTCCAAAATATCTTGCTCAAAACCGGGAGTAATAATCGTTCCATTACGAACAATGAAAATGTTCATGCCCGAGGCTTCACTCACTTTCCCGTTAGAATTCAGCAAAATCGCCTCATCAAAGCCCGACTCCACCGCTTCGGTCTTTGCCAAGGAGGAGGTGATATATGCGCCACTGATTTTCCCACGCAATGGCAAACTACGGTCTTCCTGACGACACCAAGAGCTAATGCGGCAGCTCACGCCATCGGGGGAAAGATAATCGCCTAGTTCAATGCCGTAGACGAAGAACTCCTTCTCAATGTTGTGCAATCGTGGTGCGATGCCGAGACCTGAGGTGTAGACAAAGGGGCGAATATAAAAGGAATTTTTGGGCTGATTTTTCTTCACAAATTCCGTAATGGTTGCAAAAATCTTCTCAGCAGGCAGGTCGAAATTCAATAACCGGGCGCTTTTGCTTAACCGATCGGCATGACGATCGAGGCGAAATAGCAAAATCTGATTTGGATTCGCCGGGTCTGGAATGCCGCGCAGCCCGCCAAATGCTCCGGTTCCGTAGTGCAACGCATGGGTTGCGATCGAAATATTTGCATCTTTGAAGGGTACAAAGTTTTTCTCGAAATAGGCGATCGGCAGAAAATTATCCATAGGTCTGAGGCAGAAATTACAGAGATATAGCGGTGGACAAGCGTTAACAAGTGGGTTTCAAAAAATAATTTGACACAAGATCCACTTGCTGACGATAATTGTAGGCTGTTGAAAACTTTATCATTGTTTTTGAAGAAGTCCCTTGGCTAACGTAGTAGTGATTG
>JAYUEW010000284.1:0-5448 GCA_043739045.1 Synechococcales cyanobacterium | reverse complement strand
TCGTCTTTAGCTGCTCAATCAAGAGGGAAACGGTCATAAGAATCACCTGATTCAACTCATTCCAGATTACATCCTCTCTCTAAAGAATCACCCCTACCCCTAGAAGGGGGAGGCTTTAGACCCATTTTTTCGGTAAAATAAAGGCCTAATGGATAAGCTTCTCAAAATGGTTCTACCCTGTTGATGCTGAATACTGTCGATACTTACGGTGGACTGCCCTATGACGACCGACTCTGCTATGACCATAGACCTTACAGGAACTTGGCTAGGGACGTATTGGCAAGCTGACAGCGACCCGACACGGTTTGAAGCGTCGCTTGTGCAAGGTCTCAATACCTTGAGCGGAAATATTTTAGATGATGGCCGGTTAGGGGAGGCGTTGGTGACGGGGGAGCGATCGGGGATGGGGCTTCAGTTTGTAAAACGCTATCTCTCTGGCAATCACGATGTGGTGATTTATACCGGGACTATTGCTGATGATGGCGATGCCATGCAGGGAAGTTGGCGGATTGGCCAAGGCAATCGATGGGTGGGGACTTGGGAAGCGCATCGGAAGGCGGATGGGTTAATGGAAGAGTTGACGCGGCAGATTCGCAACCAAAATCTGGCTGAGGTGGGGCGCTAGGTTAGCGTTTTTTACCGTTGCGACGTTTCGATCGGGCCTGGAATCCTCTGTTCTGGTTGGGGTTGGGTATTGCCCCGGTTTCGGTAGACGATTTTGATTTACGGTTTTTTTGATTTGCGGTTGGGGACGGAACGATCGGTTCGGGTTCAGGCTCAGGTTCAGGTTCGGGCTGGACAATGGATTTAAATTTTTCACGTAAAAGCTGATCGATTTTCAACTGTTCCTGACGTTCGAGTTCGCGCTGCGATTTTTCAAGTTCGCGCTGAAGTTCTCGTTCTTGATCTTGTCGTTTTTTCTCCTGCTCTGCCAAGGCTTCGGCATTCAGAGGGATCGCTTTAAGTTGTTCGTCGAGATCTAATTCATCCCACAGATCTATGGTCGGGTTCCGGTCGGTTTCAACGGGTTGTGAGATGTTGAAGGTTGGTTCTTCTGCTTGCGTGGGCGGGTTGCGCGATTCGGAGACCATCCAAGGATCATCATTGTCTGTGATAGGGATTTCCAGACGCAAGGGTTGACGCTCGGTGGTTCGTTCGATTTCAATCGGATCGGCAATTGGTAATTCTAGGGGCTGCAAGGGTTGACGGGTTTGTTCTTCGACAGGCATGGCGATCGGCATTTTCACGGGCTGAAGCTGATCAATCCACGCAGCAGCAATCGGTAGAGTCCGGTCTAGGTCATCCAATGGCCGAGGAACAATCATCACGGCATGGAGTTCGCCAATGCGCTGGGCTTCGATCATGCCAATTTCGATCGCGGCGGCAACATTGGAAACGGATCCTCTCACAATCCCCGTGCAGAGTCCGGCTCCGGTGGTGTGGTAGGCGGTTAGGGTGACATCTGCTGATTTGAGCATGGCATCGGATGCGCCGACGAGGGCCGGAAAGCCGCGTGTTTCAATGAGACCGATCGCTTGATCTCGGAACCGATTGTTTTCTTGTCCGGCGGAGAGTTCGGCAAGGCGACGACCGATGGGCAGAATTTCTTCGAGATTGGGCATCGGGCGTGGAATGATGACGTAGGTGGCTTTCTGGCCAAATTTTTCAGCCATTTCTGCGCCTGTTTCAATGGCCAATCTCACATCAGGAGTGGGACCACGTACGACGGCGGTACAGTAGCCACTTCCCACCTGTTCGTAGCCGACTAAGGTGATGGAGGCTTGCTTGAGCATCATGTCAGCAATACCGACGATCGCGGGGAAGCTTCGGGCTGAAATGAGTCCCAGGGCTAGATGTGAATAGGGATCGTCCGATCGGTTCATGAAACTTCCAAAGAAAACTGCGCTGCCGTTCACTTCTTATTGTAGGGGGAAGCGCGATCGGTGGCTTAGACTTACTGATTTGGGGGGAACCCTTTTTGCTGCGGTATGATAACGACTCGGACAGGCCTGAGACAATTATGGCGAGCGTTTTTCATGACTTGGATTCCCAAAAAGACAGTGGATGGATCATTTACATTTTTCTCAGAAGAATTTGGGGAGGCGTTCCATAGTCATCAAGGGGCAAAGTCTGAAGCGTTTGAGAAGTTTGCTCAGGTGACGCAATTGGCCGATCGGGCATTAGGCGATCGGATTCGTCTTTTGGATGTGTGCTACGGGCTTGGTTACAATTCGGCAGCGGCGATCGAGACCATTTGGCGCGTGAATCCGGATTGCAAGATTGAACTGTATGCCTTGGAAATTGATGCTTCGGTGCCGATCGGGGCGACTACACCAGAATTACTCACGAGTTGGCCGCCCGAAATCCAGACTATTTTGAGTGAGTTGGCCCTGACGCAGACCTGTCATCGGCCTAATCTGACGGCTGAATTATTAATTGACGATGGGCGACAGACGGTGCAAACCTTGTCGGCGTTGGGCTTTCAGGCAGATGCGATTTTTTTTGATCCGTTTTCTCCGCGCAAATGCCCGCAGCTTTGGACGGTGGAGTTTTTTAAGGTGGTTTCGGCTTGCCTTGACCCAAATGGACGGCTGGCGACTTATTCGCGATCGGCGGCGGTCAGGAGTGCCATGATGGCGGCAGGGTTGGCGATAGGATCCATTACGGCCTCGGATTCCCGTTCAAGTCAATGGTCAAATGGGACGGTGGCGGCTTGGTCTGGGGAGCTGCTGCCGCGTTTGTCTGAGATGGAGCAGGATCATTTGGAAACACGGGCCGGAATTGCGTACCAGGATCCGGGATTAGTGGGGACGGCGCAGGAAATTTTGGCCCGACAGAATCAGGAACAGGAACGATCGCAGCGACGATCGACTTCGAGTTGGCGGCGGAAATGGGGGCTTGAGTCTAATCAAAAGTCTCCAATTTATGAGAGTTGATCGGGATCTATTCCTAATTCTCTGAGCTTTGCTGCCAGTCGATCGGCCCGCAGTTTTTCAGATTCGGCGCGTTGAGCTTCAGATTCAGCCCGCAGTTTTTCAGATTCGGCCCGTTGCTTTTCAGATTCGGCCCGTTGAGCTTCTGCCTCATTGGGCAACATGACCAAACTTCCATTTGGGTTATAAAAACGGAGCCAAGTTGTCGTCTCATTGCCGATCGTTCCATACCAAGATCCGAGCCAAAGTCCAAGTTTTTCACTCCAAAGCCAGCCCCGATCGTTGGGTTTCAGATCGGTATAGTTTCCATTCAGATGCCAGCCTTGAAATTTACTCGGATCAAATGGATCGTAAACAAAGTAATCAGTTGTTTTGAAGATTCGATCGTAGAGTTCTTTTTTTACACCGACATCAACTTTTTTTGTACTGCGAGACATCAGTTCAACAATCACATCAGGATAGCGTCCCCCTTCCTTCCAAACGACCCAACCTTGACGTTCTTCTGTCCCATCGACATCCAGCACAACAAAGAAATCTGGCCCTCTGAAATCTCGATTCATAGCCTGGGTACTGCTGTAATACACAAACATATTTCCGCCTGCATAGAAGTCTGTAGCAGGGGCACGATGATATTGATAAGAATCGATTAAGACATTGATTCCAATTCGGTGTCGATTACTTTCCAAGGGTACTCCGTCATCAAAAATTAAATCTGTTGGCGGTGCAATCCAACCGTCCATTTCCTCTAAAGGTAACGCCGTGAGAGGTGCGTTTGACTTGGGGTCCTTGGGGTCGATCGGTTCAGCGGCGATCGGTTTGGATACGATATTGACCATAGGTTCTGTCCTCGTCAAGGTGGGCTTGATTGGGTAGTTTTAGTTTAACCGATCGATTCTTTTGAGCCACCTGCTGCAATTCTCCTTTAGCCAGCAACATCAACGTTTTGAGGCGATTTTACTTCTATGATTCCATTAATTGGGAGTTCTAATCGAAAAGTAGTTCCTTGGTGGGGGACCGATCGGCAAATCAGCTTGCCGTGATGATTCTCCGTAATAATTTGATAGCTGACAGAAAGTCCCAAACCCGTCCCTTTGCCCACTGGTTTTGTTGTGAAAAATGGGTCGAAAATTTGATTGACTGTAACCTCATCCATGCCAATTCCATTGTCAATCACTTCAATAACGATCGTTTCACTGGGGGAGATTAGTGAAGCTTTGATCCTGAGTTTAGGGGAGAATTGTGGATTAATTTTAAATTTGAGTTCGATGGCATCAATCGCATTCGTCAGAAGATGCATGAACACCTGATTGAGCTGGACCGGATAGCAATTCATTTGCGGTAGAGGTCGATACTGTTTAAATATCTGAATTTGGGGGCGATCGTTCCTTTCTTTGAGACGATGTTGCAAAAGCATCAGCGTATTTTCTAAACCCTCATAAAGATCTACCCTCTTCATTCCGGATTCATCATGGCGAGAAAAATTGTGCAATGAGAGAACAATCTGACTAATTCGATCGGTTCCTAACTGCATCGATGACAATGCCTGAGGTAAATCCTGAGTAATAAATTCTAAATCCATAGTACGAGCCTTAATTTTTATCTCCTCCGGCACCTCGACACAGGACTTTTCATAGAGTTTCAACAGCTCCAACAATCCCAAACTATATTCACGAACATGGACCAAATTCCCCGCAATAAAATTTGTAGGGTTATTGATTTCATGAGTAACCCCCGCCACCAAACTACCCAAACTCGCCATTTTTTCCCGTTGAATCAGTTGGGCTTGGGAGGCTCTGAGGTTCGCTAGTGCAGCTTGAAGTTCTTTGGATTGCTGTTGGCTATGCTCAAGGGCTTCTGCTTGCTCAAGCGCCACCCCAAGCTGACTGCCGATCTGAGTCAGTATCGACAGTTCGTCAGGCCGCCAGGTTCGGGGGCCATCATTTTGGTAAGCCGCCAGAAGACCCCAGAGACGGGAATTATGAAAAAGACCAACGATCGCATAACTCCGTGCCTCATACTCCTCTAGTGCCTTAATATGACAAGGGTTAAAATTTTGAGTATGAATATCATCCGCCACGCACAACACGCAACCCTGACTAAAGATCTCCCCATTTTTGCTTTGGATATGGGTGTCGCAACTAAAGCTAGACGTGAGTTGGACCCTACATTCACTAATATTTTGTTTTAAGCTGGAATACCCTAGTTGCTGGGCCATCAAGCTCAGCCACTGAGGACCATGGTCCTCAGCAACAAATTCTCCACTCCAGTCAGGGTTAAAGCGATAGATCACCGTCCGATCGCACTGCACTAGATCTCGAATTTCTTTGACCGTTTGTTTAAAAATCTTGTCTAAATTTAACGAAGCCCGAATCCGATCGATCGCTTGGGAGACCTGCTCTTGCTGTTTTACGAGGCGTTGTTGTTCATCAGCTTTACCTACATGAATAGCCTGTTTTAAGAGGGCATCATGTTGAAGCACCACACTTAAGTTATCGGCCACCTGCTGCGTGAATAC
>JAYUEW010000283.1:0-9124 GCA_043739045.1 Synechococcales cyanobacterium | reverse complement strand
CAAAAGTTCATTTCTTGTATTGCCCGATTTGCTCAAAAGGGTCAGAATTATGGCACAAAATATACTATAGATGTATTGCGAGGATCTAAGGAAAAGCGTATTTTACTAAATCATCATGATCAACTTTCGACCTATGGTATTGGTAAAGATCGATCGCCCGACGAATGGAAAATGATTGCCCGATCGCTTATTCACCAAGGCTTACTCGATGAGGCGACTGATGGCTACTCAGTATTACAATTGAATGATTTGAGTTGGGAAGTACTGAAGGGATTACGCAAGGTATTGGTGGCGATCGAAACTCAAAAAGAAATAGCAACGGTCATTCGGGCGGATACTGATAATGCTCAAGTTGAGGAATTATTAACTAAATTGAAAGCATTACGAAAAGAACTGGCAGATGAACAAGCTGTGCCGCCTTATGTCATTTTTTCTAATGCAACATTGCGGCTGATGGCTCAACAACAACCCGTCACCCGATCGCAATTCTTGAGTTTGTCGGGTGTGGGCGATCGGAAAATGTCGCAGTATGGTGAAGCCTTCATGGGTGAGATTACTGCATTTCGTGAAGATAATGGCTTATCTGTTGCGGGTGCGACTGTCGGGGCAACCAAGATCATTACGCCACTTAAAACTGAAACACGCGCTCATGTCACGGCTACTCATTTAGAGACCCTTGGATTACATCAACAGGGTTTACGCATTGATGATATTGCCGAGCAGCGGGATTTGCGTCGGGGAACAGTAATGAGTCATTTGGAATTGCTGCTGGAGAATGGTTACACAGTGGAACTCGATCGGTTGGTAAGTCGCGATCGGAGTGCGCAAATTTTACAAGCGTTTAATCAAACTAAACTTGATTCATTAACAGCTATTCGAGAAATTGTGGGCGAGACCGTTAGTTTTGACGAAATCCGTTTGGTTCGGGCTTGGTGGCGACGGAAGAAATAATTTGCAAAATCGCGGGATACATGATCGATACTGCTGATTTCTATCCATTGCGTCACAACCTCCTGATTTGGATCAAAGACCATCAAATTTACCTGTCTACCTTGAATCATCAACTGCGCTAACGGGGACTGAAAACGTTCCTCATAGACCGTAGAAGCAAGCGCCATATACAATCGAAAATCCAACTTCTGAGTATCAATCACCGCTTGATACACCTCATATTCTCCGATCGCCGCCTGAAGATCCGTCACAAACGATCGTCCCCATCCACACCAAACTCAAACATCACCGTAATCGCAACCGTAATCGCACTGAACCAAACCCCAAACCCGATCGCTAGATACACCGTCCTACATGGGAAACGGGCAAAAAAAGAATAATTGTGTAAGCAATCTGAAAAAATACTGTTAATATGCAGCAACTTCAAGTTTACCTCTGTGATTTGATCAGTGAAATTTGTGGCTTGAGTCATTGTGTGGTGAGGAAACTGTGTGAGAACCGTAAGAAAGGGATCAATTTCATCTAGACAGCCATCTAAACAGCCGCCCGAGGGAAAAAGAGCCGTTAGTCGAAGTCCTGGAAAACCTGGATCAAGCCGTCCCATCAAGAGTAGCGCCGGTCCCACTCGCAAAAAGCCCCCACAAAAAGCTGGAAGTAACCGATTTACCTGGCTATTTTTCTGTTTAACAGGAATCGCCATGATCTCCGCTACCGCAGGCGCATTACTCGCTGTTTCCTTGTCTAGTACCCCTTTGATGCAGCGTAAGCTTTCGAGCGCTGATGCTGCCGTCTTCAATAAAAGTGGTATTGCAAGTCAAAACAATCTCAAAATGCCCGGTCTAACCCGGCCCGTAAATATTTTATTACTCGGGACTAAAGTACTAACTACAGATGTCAGCGAAGTCCCTGCCCATCTCAAAAATTTAAAATACCAAGCCCTGGTCAATTCATTTGAAGGCTTAACGGACACTATGCTTCTGATTCGATTTAACCCCGAAAACAAAAAAGTAAGCGTTCTATCTATTCCCCGCGACACCCGCACCGCAATCCCTGGACATAGCACCAGCAAAATTAATGAAGCTAATGCCCTCGGCGGTCCCCCTCTTGCCGCCAGAGCCGCTAGTGAATTGTTGGGCGGGGTTGGGGTCGATCGTTACATTTCCATGAATGTCCAGGGAGTCGAAGCGTTGGTCAATGCCCTTGGCGGAGTAACGGTCAACGTCCCGAAGGACATGAAGTATCAGGATGATAGCCAACACCTCTACATCAACCTAAAAGCAGGCCGCCAACATCTCAACGGCACCAAAACACTCCAACTGTTGCGGTTCCGTCAAGATGCTCTCGGTGACATTGGTCGAATTCAGCGCCAACAGATGGTCATGCGCGCCATCATGGAGCAGGCTCTCAATCCCGCCACGATTACCCGATTGCCCAGTATTCTGTCGGTAATTCAGTCCCACATCGACACCAATCTGTCAGTGGAAGAAATTGTTGCCCTCGTTGGCTACGCCGCCCAAACCAACCGATCGAATACTCAGATGCTAATGGTGCCTGGAGAATTTAGCCGTCCCGGTGAGCTTGATGCAAGCTATTGGCTCCCCAGTCAAAAACGAATTCAAGACCTCATGGCCCGTCATTTTGACTTCGGTGATCTGGGTGCAGAAGATACTAGCCATCAGTCGGTTCGGATTACGCTGCAAGACAGTACCAAACAACCCGATCGGGTCCAGACTGTTCTCAAAGCCTTACAAAAGTCAGGTTATAGCAATTCAAGCCTAGGGCAACCTTGGACTGAATCCCTTAGTGTCACTCGAATCGTTGCTCAGCAGGGCAACACGAAGAGTGCGGGCGCGGTTCGAGAAGCCCTAGGGTTTGGTGAAATTCGGATTGAAGCGACAGGCGATCTAGATTCGGATGTCACCATTCAATTGGGCAAAGATTCACTACAGAAGAAAATTAAGCCGTAGAACTAGGTATCACTTCTACTGAGTGATTTTATATATACAAAAGGGAGACTTAAAAATAAGCCTCCCTTTTACTCATACCCCCAGGGGAAGTCGAATCCCCGTCGCCTCCGTGAAAGGGAGGTGTCCTAGGCCACTAGACGATGGGGGCGTAGGAATTGCATTTTCTGCAACTTGTTTAACATATCAAACTGGCGTAGGATTTGCAACAAAAATCTTAGATTTCTTTTTCCAAAGCCTTCACCTCAAAGAAGTTGTCGGATCCACTGTATAGGTCTGAGTCAGTCGATTCAGTTGACCGATCACTCAACCGATCGCCCCATTAAAAAATACTCATTAAAAAAGCGACTCAAGAAGATTTCCTTGAATCGCTTTTTTGATACCCCCAGGGGAAGTCGAATCCCCGTCGCCTCCGTGAAAGGGAGGTGTCCTAGGCCACTAGACGATGGGGGCGTAGAGACTTAACGTTGTAGGGTTTAAAGCCGACTAACGCTTGACTTCTAGCAATTTATAGGACTTTAAGAGAACTGTCAATATCAAATCTCATATTTGAGCTAAAACCATTCCCAAGCCAGATTCTAGGCCGATCGAAGCATAAACAGACACCCCATAAACTGTCATGTCAAGAGTCCGATCGGATCAATATCTCTTCTACCGTAAGACTATTCAAATCTATACTGTTGAACTACTGCCGTCTCTGTCCCAACGGTTCACTGTATGGAAATTTTGGAAAAGTCGATGCATTTAATATAGATTTTTCGTCTATGTAGGGCTTTTTTAGGTTTTACTAGTCTTCAGGGTAGTCCTGGCTTCGGAGTCTCTCATGACACAATCAACTTCAAAACACAGTAATTCAACCGAAGACGGTTTGTCCCATGAGCAGCGTCACGCGGCAACAGTAGTGCGGTCGAAAGTTTCACAGGTTTCACAGATTTCACCTTGGCTCGTGCCCTTGGTTTATGCCGTAGGTCAATATTTAGTCTTGCCGCTTTACTTTCGACGGGTTGAAGTGATGGGCCAAGAATGGCTACCGAAGTCTGGTCCGATTATCCTGGCCCCCACCCACCGATCGCGCTGGGATGCGTTGATGTTGCCCTTCGCGACGGGTGTTAAGGTGACGGGCCGAAACCTTCGCTTTATGGTCAGCATGAATGAGGTGAAAGGAATCCAGGGATGGTTTATCCGGCGACTGGGAGGGTTTGCTATTGATACTCTGAAGCCGGGAATCGCCAGTTTGCGTCACAGTATTGATTTGCTTGAACAAGGGGAGATGATGGTTATTTTCCCAGAGGGCAATATTTTTCGGGACCGATCGGTCCAACCCCTTAAGGCTGGGTTCGCACGACTTGCACTTCAAGCTGATGCGTCAGGGGATGGCGAAAATAAATTGGGAATTCAGGTAGTGCCCATTAGTTTGACCTACAGCAAACGGTTTGTGCCTTGGCGGTCTCGCGTTCAAATTCGCATCGGTAAACCCTTAGAGGTCCATCACTATTGCACAGGCAAGCCCAAACAGGATGCCAAAGTTCTGACAGAAGACCTGCGGAACTCTTTACAAACGCTGCTCACTGAGTCTTGTGAGGCATTGGATCTGTCCCAGCCGTGAGATTCCAGTGAGATTCGAGCAATTAAAATCGGCTCAGAGATTCTCTAAGCCGATTGGTTCTAACCTTTGTTTTTCTTACTCACCTACCGACCAATACCGACGTACCGGAATCCAGCGGCCTCGACCATGGCCTGATCGATAGAGTTGCGCCCGTCAATTAACACGGGCGTATTCATGCAGGTGGCCATTTTGGCATAGTTCAAGTTCTCGAACTCCTTCCACTCTGTCACCACCACCAACGCATCGCAACCGTCAGCCAGACGCTCTGGGTCCGTTTCGACAATCACATCCGAGATGCCATGGCGCATTCCTGACTGGGAAATAATCGGGTCATAGGCTTTAACTTTTGCACCCAGACGAGCGAGGTTTTCGATTAAGACTAAGGATGGAGCATCACGCAGATCATCGGTATCGGGTTTAAACGTTAGGCCAAGCAGACCGATCGTTTTCCCTTTCAAGATTTTCAGAACCTGTTGCAGCTTCTCGATCGTCACCATTTTCTGGCGTTCGTTGACCGAAATTGCCGCCTTCATCAACTGAGCATCATACCCGTAGTCTTCAGCCGTATGAACCAGCGCAGATACGTCTTTCGGGAAGCAGGAGCCGCCCCAGCCTAGGCCAGCATTCAAGAACTTGCCCCCAATCCGGCTATCTAGACCGATGCCCTTCGCGACTTGCGTGACATCAGCCCCAACCCGATCGCAAATGTTCGCGACTTCATTGATAAAGCTAATCTTCGTCGCCAAAAATGCGTTGGCTGCATACTTAATCATTTCCGCTGAACTTAGATCTGTTGTCACGACTGGAACCGTTGCAGCTGATTTATCAACTGCAAATTCACGAGCAACAATAGGCGCATATAGATCCTGCATCAATGCCTTCGCTTTGGCGCTGTTGCCCCCCAAGACAATCCGATCGGGATTAAACGTATCGTGAACTGCGGACCCTTCCCGTAGGAATTCAGGGTTACTGACTACATCAAACTGAGGTTCTGCTTGACGCTCAAGAGTGGCTGTTCCGCCTGTTTTTATAGTACCTTCCGAAAGCTTCGATTTTTCAGTAAAGCCATCTAGAACAATCATCCGAACCCAATCGCCAGAGCCGATCGGCACCGTAGACTTATTTACAATAACTTTATAACCGCTGGTTAAGTGCAGGTTTTCACCAATGCCACGGGCGACAGCTTCCACATAGCGCGTATCGCTTTCACCATTGGGCAGCGCAGGAGTTCCGACCGCAATAAATAAAATTTGGCCATGGTCCACACCTGCCGTCAAGTCCGTTGTGAATTCCAAACGACCTGACTGAATTGCGCCCTGCATGACATCCGATAGCCCCGGCTCAAAAATCGGCGACTGGCCGGACTTCATCAGGTTGACTTTTGCTTCATTGTTATCCACACAGATCACATGATGACCAATATGGGCTAAACAAGCTCCCGTCACTAAGCCAACGTAACCTGTTCCAATAACACAAACTTTCATAGGATTTCCTCTAAATTCATGAAAACATCGTTCATAACTAAGCTGCCCTTAGTTCTCGAATAAGTGATCTGAGGGCAGAAGATTTTGCAAGTCTATTGCAGCACAGCCGAAGCAACCACTTCAGATCCCAGACGCTGGCGGAAGTCTGCGATCGTTCGGCTGAGACCTTCCTGAAGGGGTACAGTCGGCTCCCAGTCCAGTAATTCCTGGGCTAGGGTGATGTCTGGCTTGCGGCGGCGAGGATCATCTTGGGGCAATGGTTCAAATTTCAAGGCAACGTCTGGATTCACCATGTCTTGAATGGTTTTAGCGAGCTGCAAGATGGTGTATTCGCCGGGATTCCCAATGTTAACTGGGCCAACGTAATCGCAGTTCATCAAGCGAATGAAGCCTTCAATTAGGTCTGACGCATAGCAGAAGCTACGAGTCTGGGACCCATCGCCGTAGATCGTCAAGGGAATGCCTTTGAGCGCTTGAACAATTAGATTGCTGACAACGCGCCCGTCATTTTCCAACATGCGTGGACCATAGGTGTTGAAAATCCGCACGACGCGAACATCTACCTCATTTTGACGATGGTAATCAAATGCTAAGGTCTCAGCGACCCGTTTACCTTCGTCGTAGCAGCTTCTGATCCCGATCGTATTGACATTCCCGCGATAGCTTTCGGGTTGGGGATGCACTTCAGGATCGCCGTACACTTCGGAGGTGGAGGCGAGGAAAAAACGAGCCTTAACGCGCTTGGCCAGACCTAGCATGTTCATGGTTCCCAGTACGTTGGTCTTGATAGTCTTGACCGGGTTGTACTGGTAATGGATAGGAGATGCAGGGCAAGCAAGATGATAGATTTGATCAACCTCTAACCGGATGGGTTCGGTGATGTCATGACGAATCAACTCAAACTTCGGGTTTCCCATCCACTGAAGAACATTTTGTTTGTTTCCAGTGTAAAAATTGTCGAGACAGATCACATCGTGACCTGCAATCATCAGCCGATCGATTAGGTGGGATCCAAGAAATCCAGCACCGCCAGTTACTAAAATTCGCATAGGTTTCAAGATTAGGAAGACAGGTTTTGTCAGAGTGTTAAATATGACGGATGAACGATCGCACGACATGGTGGGCCAAGATACGACAATCTCAGAGTACCCAAACCTGATTCAGACCGAATCAAACCCTTTGTCTTCAGACTTTAGCAAGAAGGAGTAGGGGAGCGCTTTACTATGTGAGGGAGATTTATCAAATCTTCATTACCATGCCGCACCCGGTCTATATTTTTCCATCACTAGCCCTTGTCTTGTCCTAGCCGCAGCACCGCCATGAATGCTTCTTGAGGTACATCCACGGTTCCGATCGACTTCATGCGTTTCTTTCCCTTAGCTTGCTTTTGCAGTAATTTTTTCTTCCGGGAAATATCACCGCCGTAGCACTTCGCTAAAACATCTTTCCGTAGGGCCGGGATATGTTCACTAGCAATTACTTTGGAACCGATCGCCGCTTGAATTGGAATCTTGAACTGGTGACGGGGAATCAGTTCTTTTAGCTTTTCAGTTAACGCTCGACCCACACCATAGGCTTTGTCTCGATGAACGATCGCCGCGAGTGGATCCACAGGATCCCCATTAATCAACACATCTAATCGCACCAAATTATTGACTCGATACCCCGTAACTTGATACTCCATGCTGGCGTACCCCCGCGATCGGGATTTCATCTGGTCAAAAAAGTCGGTTACAACTTCCGCTAAGGGCATGTCGTAGATCAGCGTCGTGCGGCCCGGAGTCAAGTATTTCATGTCCTTGAAAATGCCCCGACGGTTCTGGCACAGTTCCATCAGGGTGCCGACGTAGGTTTCTGGGGTGATTATATCGAGTTGAACGTAGGGTTCTTCGATGTGTTCACGGTACTGGGGATCGGGCAGATGACTTGGATTGTCGATGCGCAACATTTCGCCCTTAATCGTCAAGACCTGATACACCACAGACGGAGCCGTCGTGATCAAATCGAGGTCATATTCACGCTCTAGACGCTCTTGAATAATCTCCATGTGCAGCAGTCCTAGGAATCCACACCGGAAGCCAAACCCCATGGCACTTGAGGTTTCTGGCTCATACTTCAACGCCGCATCATTTAAACTCAGCTTATCCAACGCATCGCGTAATTCAGGAAACTGGTCCGCATCCGTCGGGAATAGGCCGCAGAAAACCATCGGTGTGGCTTCGACATAGCCAGGGAATGGCTCATCGGCAGGGTTATTCGCTAGCGTAACGGTGTCACCCACTCGCGCATCCCCCACGGCCTTGATAGACGCGGCCAGATAGCCTACTTCCCCGGCATGGAGACTTTCAACTTTAATTTGGTTAGGCGCGAGAATGCCGACTTCATCAATGACATATTCTTTTTCGGAGGCCATAAAGCGCACTTTATCGCCGACCTTTAAGATTCCGTCCATGATGCGGAAGTACACAACCACCCCACGATAGGCATCGTAATAACTATCAAACACTAGCGCCCGCAAGGGTTTGTGTACGGTGTCAGCGGGAGGCGGAACGTTTTGGACGATGCGCTCTAGGATTTCTGGGATGCCGATGCCTGACTTGGCCGATGCCCGAATTGCGTCGCTACAGTCGATTCCCACGATTTCTTCAACTTCACCGCTCACCCGATCGGGATCAGCGCCGGGTAAGTCAATCTTGTTCAGAATTGGAATAATTTCTAGGTTGTTTTCCATCGCCAAATAGACGTTGGCTAAGGTCTGCGCTTCTACCCCTTGAGAGGCATCCACCACTAAGAGCGCTCCTTCACAGGCAGCCAGCGATCGGGATACTTCGTAGGTGAAGTCAACATGTCCCGGCGTGTCAATTAAGTTCAAGACATATTTCTGACCGTCTTTGGCCGTGTAGTCCATCCGTGCGGCTTGGAGTTTGATGGTGATTCCCCGCTCACGCTCTAGGTCCATATTGTCCAGCACCTGAGCTTTCATATCCCGATCGCCTATTGTGCCAGTCGCTTGTAGGAGCCGATCGGCTAGGGTCGATTTACCGTGGTCAATGTGGGCAATGATGGAAAAATTACGAATGCGGCTGACGGGTACGTCGGTCATGGGGGTTCAATACGCT
>JAYUEW010000282.1:0-7776 GCA_043739045.1 Synechococcales cyanobacterium | reverse complement strand
GGTGGGTTTGGGAGTGCGATCGTAGAGTCTCTTCTGGAGGCGGAAATTTGTATTCCCGTAACTCGAATTGGCATTGAGGATATTTTGGTGGAACATGCCACACCGGAAGAGTCCAAGGCTGACAACAATTTAAATCCCAATCAAATGGCCGATCGAATTTTGAAGCTATTTGCGAAAGTTCCAGTTGCGGTTTAAGCCGTTTATTAATTTAGCAGGATGGGGGATAAATCATGTCTCCTGTCCTTTTTAGTAGTCAGGTTTAGTGGTCAGGGCATTAAGACTACGATCGTTAATTTCACGCGATATACTGATATCAGAATCAAACAATGACTAATACTAATGACTGAAGCTAATCCAATTGACGACGATCAATCCCTCGCAAATCAAACCACCGAGTTAGACAAAGAATCCGACAAGGTACCTGAAAAAATACTCTGTCCTCACTGTTTACGAACTGCGACCAACAAAATAAAATGTCAGGGAATTTGTGTAGCCGACAGTGATTATTAGTGACTTTTGAGCTGAATTAGTCCAATTAATAAGCGCCCCGACCAAACAAAACACGTCCGATCGTCTGAACCAAAATCTCAATGTCTAAATTTAAAGACCAATGATCAATGTAATACAAATCTAATCTCGCCGCATCATCAAACTCATCCAAATCCGATCGGCCCGAAATCTGCCAAAGTCCGGTCATTCCCGGCAATACTTGATGTCTGACATGGTGCCATTCTGCAAATCGTTCCACATCTCGTAACGGCAAAGGTCGCGGACCCACCAAACTCATTTGTCCAAGTAACACATTGATTAATTGCGGCAACTCATCCAAACTCAATCGCCGTAATACACGTCCCACGGAAGTCACCCTGGGATCCGATCGGACTTTGAATAGAACCCCATCCCGACTTTCATTTTGGGCCTCAAGCTGCGATTGTAATTCCCCCGCATTCACCGACATTGTGCGAAATTTCCAAATCTTAAATGCCAAACCATTCAGTCCCACCCGCTCCTGTCGAAAAAAGACTGGGCCGATCGATTCAAACCGAATCGCGATCGAAATCAAACCAAACAACGGCAACAAACCCATCAACCCAAACAACGAACCAAACACATCCACCGATCGCTTAATCCGATAATCCCACCCAGATAGTAAGGGCGGTTCCAATCGCAAGGTCGGCATCCCGGCAAAAATTTCTGGGAACCCACGTCGATGCAATGTCTCCACACTCGACGGAATCAACCGCAATGTAATCCCCTCCCGCCGCAATCGCCAATACAACCGCGAGGCCAGCTCCGTCCGTGGTAACCTCTCCACCAAAACTTCCCGCGCCCCAGAATTCACAATACTATCGACGATCGCCGCACTGCCCACCGTCGAAGCCAACGCCGCCCCCACTACTTTGTAATGCCCCTGTCGATCGATCGATCGGGCTAACTTTGGCAATCGCCCCGCTGAAGACACCACAAATACACTAATCTGCGATCGCACCACCTCCAGCCACCGAATCCCCCAACAACAGACCAACCGCATCAAAATAATTCCTACTACACTTCCCAACCAAGCCGTCAACACCAACGATCGGGGCGGAGCCAACCGGGGATCATAAAAATAAATCGCCACTATCCCAGCCCCATACATCCAACTCACCAACTTCCCCGCCTGCACATAATCCCCCGATCGCACCGCCCCATACATCTGCCCTAGTCCAAACACCCCCAACAACCCTGCCGCGAATCCCCAAAAAATTCCTGGCAATCCCAAAAATAACCCCCAATTCAACTGCGGAGGCAACGGCATATAAAATTGATTCAAATAGACCGCCAACCGCCAAGCCCCAGCCAACGCCGCTACATCCCCCACTAAAAGCCCCAACAGATATCGCCATCGCCATATCCACGATCGCAATGACAATCTCTTTCCTGAAGCTCGTAAATCCGCCGACATATCAATGCTCCTGACGTAATACTCCTGAGGAAATACCCCCTAAAGAGCGAAATCGCCGCATAAACTAAAGATTTTCAAACAAAGGAGCCATCTTTTCTCACTCTGGCCTATCCTGACCTAAAAGCGCTGGTTTAATACAGCCGATTTAATACTGTCAATTTAATACAAGCGATCAGCCCGAATTCCTCAGGACAAGCCATGACACGTCAGGTCCAAATTTTACCGACTATTCCCAAACTGATCGAAGCCGCCACCGATCGGACCATTCAAATTTTAAAAGATGCGATCGCCCAAAACGGAATCGCCACCATTGCCCTATCGGGGGGCAGCACCCCAAAACCGTTATATCAGGCATTAGTGCTGGCGGATATTGATTGGAGTCGGCTGCATGTCTTTTGGGGCGACGAACGCTATGTCCCCAGCGACCATCCCGAAAGCAACGAAAAAATGGCCCGTCAAGCTTGGCTCAACCATGTTCCCCTACCTCCAGAGAATATTCATCCCGTACTCACCCACTTAGCCGACCCCGCTGACAGCGCCCAACAGTACGAAGCCACAATACATCAGGTCTGCGGCACAAAATTAGGCCAATTTCCCGCCTTTGACCTAATTTTGCTAGGAATCGGTGATGACGGCCATACTGCATCTCTTTTTCCCCATACTCCATCATTGGAGGTCCGCGATCGGCTGATTACAGTGGGCGAAAAATCAGGCCAGACTCGGATTACCTTTACATATCCGCTAATTAATCACGCCCACAATGTCCTGTTTGTCCTGGCTGGGGAAAGCAAACGCCCTGCCTTAAAGGAAATTTTCGCAGCCAACAGCGATTTCCACCAGTACCCCGCGTTTGCCGTGCGTCCACAAGGGAACTTAATTTGGATGATGGATCAAGCGGCTGGAGAGGGATTATTGGGCTTAGAAGGAGGACTGTAGTTTATGATCACTTGTCCGCATTGTAGTCAGCCAAACCCCGTCACCGCAGAACGCTGTAGCGCTTGTTTAAAGCGACTCCCGGTCTTGACCTGCTGTCATAATTGTGGCGCGGCGGCTGAAGTTAGTGGCCGTTTTTGTGGGCAGTGTGGTTTTAATCTACGGATGGTCAGAGACCTGCCTAATGCGTTCCCCTTGAGCGCTCAGGCATTCATTCCCGTGCTGTCTGATGATGGGGGAGCCGCCGCAATGCCGACTCTAAACTTAGCCGCACCACCGGGCGATCGATTCTCCTTTAAGCCACTGGCCCCACCTAAACGCGCCGAACTCCTACACGTTCAGACTCAAACCTTGCTGAAACTACCCATTCGATCGGTCATTCATTTAGGAAAACCCAACGATCGGGTTCCGCCAGATGTCGATGTATCAGGGTTCCCCAACACCGAAATTGTTTCCAGGGTTCATGCAGCGCTCCGAGTGGAAGGTGAGGCATACTACGTAGAAGATAGGGGGAGTGCCAATGGAACTTACATCAACGGTTCACCCCTGAATGTTGGGGCTAAACATCGTCTGGCTCCGGGCGATCGTATTTCTCTGGGAAAGGGCGATAAAGTAACATTTATCTTTCAATCCCCGTCCTAGAGCCTAAGACACCACTTCCACAAGAGACTTTTTTCAGGGTTCTATTTTTAACAAGTCCATACTTTTTTGTTTAGTTATTTTTTCGTTTAGTTATTTTATGTGCCACCTGTTGATGTGATTATCCTAACCCTGCTCCATCCTCTAAAATCGACCCCGATTCAAAGCTGGACCTTTGCTCAAGAAACGGAAGTCAGCGTTGGTCGGTCTACGGATAATGATGTTGTACTTTATAGCGCGGTGGTCTCTCGTCATCACGTTGAATTGTGCTACGAAAATTCCCTGTGGGAAGTGGTGAGCTTGGGGGCTAATGGCACCTACATGGATAATCAGCGCATCACCCGATCGCCCCTGAAGGATGGGTCCGTCTTTCGTCTTGCGAGATCAGGACCCAATATTCAAGTCACTATTCCCTCAACCTCATCAACGCCAGTCGGTCGAAACATTACACCGTCATTGCGATCGGCTCGGTCCAATTCGTCGCCATCCGTTCCCTTGTCCAACCAGCCGTCATCCGTTAGTCAGCCTCAATCGGCCAGCAGTGATGCTTTTGCCTTAGCCTCCGAACGGATTAGTAAAATTCTAGAGAGTGAAGGAACGGCGATTGTATCTGGCGAATTGTTGTTCGATACCCAAACCGGGAGGCCCTTGAAGGCCATCAATCGGGCAGGTGCTTACCAGATCCTTAAACTCCTCGGGCGTGGGCCAATGGGAGAGAGTCATTTGGTTTGGCGCAATGGCCAGACGTTTGTAATGAAACAGCTCCATGAAAAATGGGGCCGCAATCCACAAGTCGCAGAAGCGTTTCAAACCCAATTCCGATCGCTCCAGCCCCTTCAGCATCCTGGAATTCCCCATGTGATTGATGTGCTGGAACTGAATGGGCAGCAGACGGTGGTGATGGAAATGGTCTATGGACAGAGCTTGGCTGAATTAGTCGCAGCGCAAGGTCGTATTTCTCAAGCTGAAGCGATCGCACTGACTTTAGAAATCTGCGATGTGCTTGAGGAATTGCATAGTGCGCCGAGTCCGATCGTTCACGGGGATCTGCATCCGCGTCATTTGTTGCGTCGTCAAGTTCTTCGATCGGGCCAAGAAATAGTTTTAATTGACTTTGGTCTCTCCCGATGGCATGGCTGGAAAGCAGGCTTACCCTGGGAAAGTCAGGGATATGTTGCGCCAGAACTCGTCAGTCAGATCCCTACGGCGGCATCGGATGTGTATGCATTAGGGGCGACATTAGCGTTTTTACTCACCGGACAGAACCCAAAGAATTTCTATGGCACATCGGAAAAAAGCGATCGGTTCCAGCCGGAGACCATGGAGGGATTAGAGCCGCCCGCAGTCGATTTAATTCAACACATGACCCATCCGAATCCGGCTTCTCGTCCACCCGCCAGTGCGGTCGCCCAAATGCTCCGTCAAATCATCTAGCTCACTCCTGTCTAGTTCGCGTTCCTGTAAGCACTCTTAAGTTGCCCTGATAGTTGCTGTGATAGTCTAGGTGGGCTGAATTTTTCGAGCCATTCATGAAAATTGCCACTTGGAATGTCAACTCCATTCGCACCCGTCTAGCCCATAGTCTGCAATGGCTTGAGAACAATCCTGATGTGGATCTTCTCTGTCTTCAAGAAACTAAAGTTCCCGATGAAGTATTTCCCCGATCGGCCTTCGAGAATGCAGGATTTCATCTCTATATTTTTGGTCAAAAGAGTTATAACGGGGTGGCCTTGATCTCACGATCGCCGCTGGAGGACGTGCGATTGGGGTTTGCGGGCGTGATTTCACCAGAGGTGATTGGAGATTTGGACGATCAAAAACGAGTGATTTCTGGAGTATTAAATGGCGTTCGGATCGTGAATGTCTATGTGCCCAATGGCTCAGAAATTGACAGCGAAAAGTATCATTACAAACTTCGGTGGTTAAAATTATTAAAAATGTATTTAGAAGAGCATTTGACCCGATCGCCTGATCTTTTAATTTGCGGTGATTTTAATATTGCCCTTGAAGATATTGATATTCATAATCCTAAAACCCGTGCGACCCACATTATGTCGTCGGATGTCGAACGATCGGCACTACGAGAAGTATTAACCTTAGGGCTGCGCGATGCATTTCGGAAGTTCACCCAAGAGGGAGACCACTATAGCTGGTGGGATTACCGATCGGCTTCGTTTGTTCGCAATGCAGGTTGGCGAATTGATCATCACTATGTAACGGAAGGACTATACGATCGGACATTAAGTTGCACCATTGACCCCGAACCTCGCAAACTCCAACAACCCAGTGACCACACCCCTGTGATTGTCGAGTTAGCAAATTCTTAATCAGGCTTGTAGTTTAATTTGTAATTAAATTTGTAATCAGATTTATGATCGGGTTCGTAATGATTTAATGCAGATGATCCCCATCCAAAACCGCAATCCATCGATGATAAAGACGACGAATCAGGTCGGCAGCTTTATGAGTCAATGGTGTGTGTGGATGGCTGATGGCGTGACTTTCTAGGCTCTGGAGACGCATCAACAAAATCGCCTCTTCATTACAAACGTCGCCGTCACAGTAGGCCAGGGCGCTGAGTTGTTCAAGCAAATCATGAATTTCTGTCGCCGTTGGATGGGGACCGAGATAGTCTTTAATGCACCGATCGCATTCTGCGGGTGTAATAGTTTTTAATTCATGAAGTAAAGGATATATTTCAGGATCTTGGGACAATTGATAGCGTTGAGCCAAATTGCAGAGAAATTGGTGTTCTTCAAGTTTAATTTTGCCATCCAGCCTAGCCGCCCCAATCAATATTTTGACCAGAGCTTTCGGTGAAGTTTGGATTTGTCGAGTTTGGGTAAATGCCATCATAATTCTCCTCTTGAACCAAACACATAAATGAAGAGCGTGTCTTACTTCACTCCATTGTGCGCAACTTTGGCAATAAGACTACCCCAAAACATCAGGCTTTATCCTTTCTTAAGACGAACCATAAAGAAACCATCCATATCGTGATGATGCGGCAATACCTGAATCCAGCCGTCTGGGGTTGCTAAATCGGCCAAGGGGGAGGCGGGGTCTAGGGGATCAATTTGCCAAGTTGGGTTTTGGGCTAGGAAGTTTTTAACCACTTCTTCATTTTCCAATGGATGAATGGTGCAGGTGGAATAGATAAGTTTTCCATGGGGTTTTACCCAAGTGGATGCAGCAGTGAGAATTTCGAGTTGTAATTCGGCGAGTTGGCTGACGGTTTCGGGGGTTTGTCGCCAACGAGCATCGGCATGTCGGTGTAAGGTTCCGAGTCCTGAGCAGGGTGCATCAACTAAAACCCGATCGCATATATTTACCCAATCTTTAACCAATCGCACGTCACCTTCTTTAATTTGAATTGAGGTGAGACCTAGGCGATCGCAATTTTGATGGATTTTCCGTAGACGAGATGCGGTTTTATCGAGGGCAATTACGCAGCCTTTGTCTTGCATGAGTGCGGCGAGATGTACCGTTTTTCCACCGGGAGCCGCGCAGACATCTGCAACCGTTTCACCGGGTTGGGGATCAACGAGCTGACCGACTAATTGGGCGCTGGCATCTTGCACAATCCAGTCGCCAGATTTAAATCCTGGTAATTCTTGAATCCCGCCGGGACTATGGGATAACCGCAATCCCATGGGCGCGTAGGGAATTTCGGTGACAACAATGTCTAGGGCTTCGAGGGCTTTTTGCAGTTCTTTTTTCTGCATCGTGCGGCCTGTTAAGCGAATATCTAAATGGGGCGGATTGTTCATCCATTCACAGAGGGCTTCGGTTTCGTCTAGGCCAAATTGTTTAACCCATTGGGCGGTCATCCAATCCGGGTAGCTGTAATAAATTCCTAGACGATTTTTGTCATTGGTTTTTAGAAGTTTTTCAATGGCGCTCAGGTTAAATTCCCCGTCAGTCTCCACGGCATCTTCTTCTAGAGTCCGCACTAGTTTTCGCAGCAATCCATTCACAAAGCCCGCGAGACCCGTTAGCCCATTTTTCTTAGCGAGATCAACAGTGGTATCGACGGCGGCGGAGCTGGGAATGTGGTCTAGGAAAAGAATTTGATACAAGCCGATGTGCAGCAGGACGCGAAGATTGGGCGGTTGTTGATTGGCGGGTTTGGTGGCGAGGGCATCTATTGCCGCATCTAGGGTGCGTTGACGGCGGACGGCTCCGTAGACAATTTCGGTGAAGAGGCGACGATCGCGATCGTCAAGTTTCTGTGACTTCAGGCTACGATCGATCGCCAC
>JAYUEW010000281.1:0-3989 GCA_043739045.1 Synechococcales cyanobacterium | reverse complement strand
AAGTTTCTTCAAGGGTATCGACAAGTACTGGGTGTTGAATAGTGTTACCTATGTCGGAGAATTCCTGGCCCGAAAACGATTCCTCGCAGGGGTCTGAATACGGCGCGATTCATCTGCCTGATTTGTTGGGAGATGCGATCGCTTTAGAGAGTGAAGATTGTTTTGAGTCGTCGCCTTTAGATGATGGATTTGAAGGGCGACGGCTTAAATCGGCATTTTTGTTGGCTGGGGCTTGGGTTTTAATGTACCTAGTCCATATGTTTAACTATGGTCTTTGGCTGATGTCGGGGTTGTCTTGCCTAATGGCGATTCATTTACTTCGGGCATTTGTGGCAACTCCCAAGCTTGTCGCAAATGCAATAGAGCCGGGAATGTTAGTCGATAATTTGATGCCGATCGTAACGCTATTAGTGTCAGCGAAAAACGAAGAAGCGGTTATTGAAGGGCTGGTACGAAATCTGTGCAATCTTGATTATCCAAGCGATCGCTACGAGCTTTGGATTGTCGATGATGCGAGCACCGATCGGACAGCAGAGATTTTGACTAGATTGCGTGGTGAATTTCCACAGTTAAACCTATTCCGCAGGGCAACTGGAGCGTCGGGTGGCAAGTCTGGAGCCTTGAATCAAGTCTTTACAAAAACTAAGGGTGAATTCTTAGTTATATTCGACGCAGATGCGCGAATTCAGCCGGACTTTTTACAGAAGACGTTGCCGATCTTTTTGACAGGCGATCGGATTGGAGCGGTTCAATTGCGTAAAGCGATCGCCCAATATGAACGTCCCGGCTCTCCTGAAAAAAATAATTTTTGGGTCAAAGGTCAACATGCAGAAATGTTGCTTGATGCCTTTATGCAACAGCAGCGGATTGCGATCGGTGGGTTGGGGGAATTGCGTGGGAATGGTCAGTTTGTGCGCCGATCGGCCTTGATTGAATGCGGGGGCTGGAATGAAGAAACAATTACAGATGATTTAGATCTAACATTCCGATTGCATCTAAATCAATGGAATATTCAATGTCTAACGATTCCTCCAGTGTATGAAGAAGGAGTCACAACGGCTAAGTCTTTATGGCATCAACGCAATCGCTGGGGAGAAGGTGGTTACCAACGCTATTTAGATTACTGGCGCTTCATTGTTCGCAATCGCATGGGAACTACTAAAACAATCGACCTAGGCGTATTTTGGATTATGCAATACTTTCTGCCAACGGCGGCTATACCGGACTTTTTCTGGGCAATCAAGTATCACCATAGTCTGATGCTAACCCCCCTTTCACTCTTGACCTTTGTTTTCTTTGTCGCGAGTACAACCTGTGGTCTACGTCGGTTGAAGTTTTCGTCGGGCGGCACCTATAAGAATGTGTGGCAAGGCTGGGGACGGCCTCTAGTTGCGGCATTACAAGGGTTTGTATACATGATGCATTGGTTTGCGGTTGTGGGCAGCGTGACGACTCGTATGGCTTTTGTGAAAAAACGACTGAAATGGGTGAAGACTGTTCACACTGGGTAAATCTATGGTGAATATCGACTCATTGAGATCGGTTTACGATCGGTAATTGTGCTCATCAAAATGTCCGCGCAACAGTTCATGAACGAATCGATAGCGCCCCCCCACTTGCTGTAATAACCCGATATTGTGCGCATACTCTAAAAATTTTGCATAGTTCCAAGGAATCACATTCTGTCTCCACAACAACACCCGCAACACCCCATGTTGAATACAAGGCAACCCACCCGAAAATAACCCCGACATCAATCCGCTGCCAATGCCCACCCACCACGAAAATCGGACACTCATAATCCCTAAAGGAATGAACAGCGCTACCCAAGCAATCAAGCTACCAATCATTGTCGCCAATACGATCACCACGAGCGTATTTTTCAATGATTCCCAAATGCCTTGATTCGGGGATGTACAGGATCGCACTCCCGCCTGTAACCCCGAAATAATCGCAATAAAGCAACCATAGCTGACAAAAACTGCCCCACCCCATCGCAGCCCTAGCAACACATCACCTAGGATCCAATCGTAAACAAAAATTCCACTCCCCAATATCGCGCCGACGCTTAACCCCGCTAGAAGCCCCGTCCTTGCACGTCGCCACGACCAACCTAAACGGACAGGTTCAATTTCTTCATTGTCCAGCAAATCCGCAATGGAACGGAGAATAGGTAATGCCTGAAGCCAATCCCACAAATCTTCTCGACTATACAGACCATAGAGCATCCCGCCCGCCAGAGCGATCGCCATCCCAACGGCTTGAATTTCCAGTGGCAAGTCCAAATTTGAACTGACAAGTGTAAAAATTAATCCACACAGAATTGAAATAATCACCCCACAGAGCAATCGGTAGAGAATACGATCGCGTTTATTCCCGAGCCAACTAGGTTGCATTCGTTCAATCGCCAATTCAGGTTTTGACTGCACCTTGAGCTGTCGGGCCAGCCAGGTAAGATAGCGAATGGTTTGCTCGCGACTAGGCGGTATCCCGGCGTTGGGTTTGAGCGATCGTTCAAAACATTGATCAACATAAAGACTCAGCAATTCATGGGCAGTATGGATCTGACGACCTTGATAAACAGCCACCATGATCATCAACATCAACGGCGATCGGACGAGTTCTCGCAGCGCGGGTTCAGCTTGCAGGGTCTCCCACCGTAAGGTCCGATCGGCTAATTCCAAATATCGATGAATCTGATCGTCCGACAAGGGCTGAAGGTAAATTGCCCCATTCAATTCAGTCAGTTGACGGTGGCCCAATTCATAGTCTTCTAACCGACAACACACAATACAATGGGGATAAATCGTGGTTTGCAGGAACTGATTAATCGCATCAATACAACGATCTTGCCGCCCCTGACCGAGTTCATTCAGGCCGTCCAGTAGCAAAATCAAACGTTCATCTTGGAGCCATTCCAAGGCCATGGTGTTGTCAATGTTATAGAGACGCTTTAATCGTCGAGCGATCCAGTGCTCTAGGGCCGGAGCTTCATCATTCCAAGCTGAAAGGTCTAACAAGACCGGAATAGGCGCATCATTTTCTACGTCCGCCTGGTCCAGCATCAGGGTCGCAAATTTTAATAGTTCAGTGCTTTTGCCCGAGCCGGGATTCCCTACGATCAGAAGTTTGCCATCAATTTCAATTTGGTTATAAATCCCCTCTAGGGACTGTGGCACTAGGGTTAATGATCCAGACCGCAAACGAGGACGACCCACTAACTCGCGTCGATCTTGAAACTGAAGATCGATCGAAACGTGGGGATTAAGGGATGAATCTTGAAGTCGGCGGGCATATTCACTTTTTAAAATACGAAGTAACCGTTTGCGAGGTTCGGCAGTATTAGTCAGAGGAGTGGGCACAGCAGCAGCGGCAGGTTTGAGGAGATTGATAATTTTTTGAGAAACTTCTAATAACTTTTGAATCACTTCCAACCGAGCGGTAACCGTCCCCGCGATCGCAGTCAATACCGTCACAATAGCGCTAAGCATCTTGAAATCAGGACTCTGACTAAACGTTGTCCACCATTGCTGCACATCCGATAGGGTAGGCAACAAGAGTACCCACTCGCCTAGTGAAGATCCTAAATTCATACCAATGACCTCACACGCCCCTATCCCTTATTCTACAAGCGCATTTCCCTAAAATCCTTAAAAAGAAACGAAGAAAGAATTTATGACACCCTAAAGGTCACAATTGTTTCTTCGCCGCCATGTTTTTTTACAGTACTGCAAACATTGCCGATCTATCGACTCAAATGGGTCAACAACGGACGAGCCGCAGCCGATCGCCCTTGATGTTTTTGCACCACTTCCCGGAATTCTGCCCCCTCGACGGTTTCCATCTCCAGCAGTAACTCTACCAATTCATCCACCAGCTCACGATTTTCCCGGATTATCTTGCGAGCATCTTCATAACAAGACACCGCGATCCCTCGCACCTGTTGATCGATCATTTCCGCGATCGTCTCAGAGTAGTCACCTTGACCA
>JAYUEW010000280.1:0-11645 GCA_043739045.1 Synechococcales cyanobacterium | reverse complement strand
AGTCGGCGTCGCCAACGAACTCACCGATCGAGGTATCCCTAAGGATGACATCGTACTCGCCTATCACTCTCCCTTCATGCGTCAGTATGACGGTTTTGCAATTAGCTGATTCACCCCTGATTTCTCATGTCAATCACCCATCTAGACTTGCAAACCATCACCTCTGAGAGTCACGCCTATCCGATCGCCCTCAAAACCTGCGCCGCGTTCAAAAAGCCATCAACACTCCATGCGATCGGCAACCTCAATCTCCTCACTCAAAAACCAATCGCCCTCTTCTGCTCCATCAAATGCCCCGGCGATCTCATCCTCAAAACCTACGATCTCGCCCAAGCGTTGCGCGATAACGGCATTCCCGTCATCAGTGGCTTCCATTCTCCAATCGAAAAAGACTGCCTAAAAATTCTCCAACGCGGCACCCAACCCATCATCCACTGTCCCGCCCGCAGCATCCATAAAACTCGACCCTCACCGGATGAAATAAAAGCTATTGAAGACAACAGACTATTGATCCTTTCGCCGTTCAGCGCCAGCTATCCCCGCGTCACCACAGAACTCGCCCTAAAACGAAACGACATGATCGGTGCGATCGCCCACACCATTTTCATCGCCTACGCCGCCCCCAACAGCAAAACGATCGCCCTTGCCCAAAGCCTGACCAAAATAAGGAAAGCTGTGTTTGCCTTTGATAGTGACCACACCAAATTTTTACAAGAGCAACACATTATTGGTTTGGACATAAATGCGATTGTGCAGCAATGTTTAGAGACTCAAATCATAGGAATTGCTGCCGATCGTGTGACGTGAGCCTAAGTGATGTAGTCCAAAACGCTACAATTGAACTTGATGCTGAATGCGAACTGAACATCAGGACTAACGATCATGTATCAAAGTCAATTTCCTCGCCCGCCCTCTGAAACCTTGCCAACGATGTACGATTTGCCGAGTGAAGATCCGGGGGAATTGGGTTTGCCAGATGAATTTCATGATTTTCAACCGAAGCTGTTGCGGGAAACCTGCCAGCCAAGAACTTCCATCGCTTCAGAACGCTTTGTTGGAGCTGATCTTAATCTTTACTATGATGGCCGACATCCCAGATGGTACAAACGTCCAGATTGGTTTCTGGTATTGGGCGTTTCCATGGCCGATCGACAGGAGGATTTGCGCTGGAGCTATGTGATGTGGCAAGAGTTTGTCAGCCCTTTTTTAGTGGTGGAGTTATTGTCACCAGGGACGGAAGCTGAGGATCTGGGTTCAAAGGTTCGAGAGTTGGGGAAGCCGCCGACGAAATGGGAAGTGTATGAACGGATTTTGCGAGTCCCTTTTTATGTAGTGTTCGATCGCTATGACAATCAACTGCGCGTGTTTGGATTAGCGAATGGGCGCTATCAGGCGATCGATGTGTCAGGTCCAGCCCCTAGGGTTTGGTTTGATGAGTTGGAGTTAGGATTGGGGGTTTGGCAAGGCGCTTATCAAGGCATCGAAGGAAAATGGCTACGATGGTATGAGGCTTCGGGAGCCTGGATCCCAACGGAGGTTGAAGCCCGACATCTGGCAGAAACGCGAGCGGAGACAGAACGATCGGCGAGACGATCGGCCATTCCTCGATTGGCAAGTTTGGGATTGACGGCAGAACAAATTGCGGAATCCCTGGGATTGTCGATCGCTGAGGTCCAGGCTGAGATTGATTTGTAGTTGAAATTGATAGCTAAAAGCCGATCGCAGTTTGTGGCACCTACTCTTCTCAATAAAAAAGCAGATTGACGCATCAACCTGCTAGAAAATGTGCGAAATCTGAGAGGTGAACTGATTCTTTACCGCTATCCCTATCCTTTTGCTTGATTGCGGGCCTCCCAAGCCAATTGGAGGAGTTTACTCCAGCGTTTGTGAACTTGTTTTGGGGTGCAGCCGATCGCCGTTGCAATATCACTATCACTGGTGTTGTTCCGTTTTAGCTCGAGGAGTTGGCGGAGGTCTGGAGTGAGGTCGGCGCAGAAGCTGCTCCAGAGTTGTGGACCCATACCCAGGTTGTGGTTCAGGTTGGCACCTAGCCATTCATGGACCAGTTCCCAATTGTGATTCATGGCAAACTTTTCGATGTGATATTTGAACCGCTGTTGTAGGTAGTCCCGTTCGCGAGAGGTTAGGCCGAGGATGTCGTCAATTTCTGCCACCGACAAATCTTGCAGCTTCAGGCTGAGGTAGTCGATGCAGCACTGTTGATTTTGGGATTTTAGATAGCTGACCAACTCGTTAATTATTCGATCGCGCAAACCACCATCTTCTGGGTCATTGCTGTTGTCGTCCGATACCATTTTTTCGCGGATCATTTGCATGACGGGCGATCGACCATAGGCATCCGATTCACCGTCTTTGGCGGAATCCATTGCGGTTTCAATGTCTACCGCAATTTCGTTGGGTTGGCGGCTGGAAAAACTGCTGGCACGCAAGATAACCAGTTGTTGACTATTGTGACCGGGGAGATTGATGCGGCGTTTGGCATATTGCTCCGTGAAGGCCATGTATTCGGCGAGTTGTAGTTTAGTTCTGGGTTGGTAGTCTTCTGCAAGCTGGTTCTCCCGGCGAAACACTCGTAACGATTCAGTGTAGAAGCCCTGTAAAAAATCTTCAATTAACGTATAACGCCCCTGAAATCCAAGTTGAAGGTGGGCTGGGGCGATCGATCGGTAGACCATGGAACTGAGAATACTGTGTAATTCGACCCTGCCTCGACGGGATCCAAGGCGGTAATATTGGATGCATTTATCCATGCGGTAGCGAGACAGGTTCAAACGCCAGGAAGTCACTTCGCCTGATTTTTGAATCCGATCGCTCTTTTCACAAATCCGTTCAACTTCAACAGCAATGCGAGCGCTGAGACCATAGGTTGTCGCCGTTGGTTTAATAGCGAGGGCTTCAGTGAGTTCAGATTCGAGTAGCACCGTTAGTTTTTCGGTATCAAAGTTTAGGGCAATGGGTTCACGAGAAACGGAGTGGGTGGATGGATGGGGCAAGGTTGCGGTGGTGTTCATGGTAGGTTCTTCTCGTTCGGCACATCTCTCACTACGGACAGAGCCGAGGTTATTTCCTAGGATCTAGGCCAGTTTGTCGAGTGGTTTCGCTGGAATCATCCTGAAATTTTGTAACCTAGGCTAGCTAAGGGATTGGAGGATCATTAAAGTGTGATTACGATCGCTTAATGTGCCAATTGTTAGGCCAATTCTTGATCTGTGCCAGTTGAGGGGCAATTTGAGGCTGACGATTGGTAGCTGTTGATATTTTGGGGTTTAGAGTTGAGATTTTGGATGGCAAGAGGTAATGCGCTTCGACGACCAGATAGAATGTTTAGGTGTAGCCAGTGTTGCTGCGGTTTATTGCTACGCCTTGAATGAATGCCCACTGAATTAAGCGAATTAATCATGCCGAATATTTCTAACATCGCCGTCAAAACCATTACAGGTGAAGACAAAATGCTCTCTGATTACGCTGGAAATGTTTTGCTCTGTGTCAACGTTGCGTCTTACTGCGGGTATACGGGCCAGTACAGTGGACTGGAAGCTTTAAATAAAGAGTATGGGGCAAAGGGGCTGAAGGTCTTAGGCTTTCCCTGTAATGACTTTGGTGCCCAGGAGCCGGATAGTAATGAAAAAATCGCGACGTTCTGTGAAACAAGCTATGGGGTGACGTTTGAGATGTTTGACAAGGTGAAGGTTTTGGGTGGTAGTAAACATCCGCTTTATGCTGAATTGACAACAACTGCTCCAGCTGGAGATGTGAAGTGGAATTTTGAGAAATTCTTGGTCAACAAAAAGGGCGAAGTGATTGGTCGTTATCCGAGTAGTGCGACTCCGGCGAGTTTGGCGGGGACGATCGAGGCTGAGTTGGCGAAATAATAGATCCCCTAGCCCCCTTAGCAAGGGGGGACATGAGTTAGATATGGAGATAGATCTTAGCTATTCTCTTAATCTCTTAGTCCCCCCTTCATGCAGAGAATTTACGGAGAGATCCACTCTTAATCTCTTAGAGGGTGTTTGAAAAGTCCTTGGGTTAGTATCAAAAGACCCGATCCCCCTAGCCCCCTTAAAAAGGGGGAACCAGAAGCCAGCTCATAGTCCCCCTTTTTAAGGGGGATTTAGGGGGATCGGGTGTTGATTATCACCACGATTGACTTTTCAAATACCCTCTTAGTCCTCCTTACCAAGGGAGACTAAGGGGGATCGCATCTATCGAAATAACCCAACATCTAAAATGACAATGAGAATCTTCCTGCGTCAAATCCCACTCCTCAAATTCATCACGGGCCGATCGGTCAAATTTCTCGCCGGAATCCTCATTGTCTTGGGTCTCACGCTTCAACTTGCGGCCTGCAATCCCAATAGCCTCACGCCAAAATCGCAAATTGTTCTGGCCCAACTCGGTAATCCAAAAACGTTTAATCCCGCCCTAGCTAATGAAATTCCGATCGTCTATACTTATACACACGAGAGTTTGATTGGCGAAAATAGCATTACAAAGGAACTTGAATCGGCATTGGCAGAAAAATGGGAATTCTCGCCCGATCGTCGCACCATTACCTTCACCCTGCGTCCCGATCTGAAATGGTCTGATGGCAAACCACTCACCGCCGATGATGTCGTATTCACGTTCCAAGATATTTTCTTTAATCCTGATATCCCTAGCGACGCTCAAGATACCTTCCGCATTGGCAAAGATAAGAAATTTCCGGCGGTGAAAAAGCTAGACGATCGGCGCATTGCTATTGTTTCCCCTGAATCTTTTGCGCCCTTGCTCCGTCAAATGGGTTCCGCACCGATTTTGCCAAAACATATTCTAGAACGCACTGTTAAAAATAAAAAAGACGGCAAACTAGAATTCATGTCTACTTGGGGAATTGGAACTCCGCCAAAAGATATTGTTTGTAGTGGAATGTATACGTTTGAGAACTATGTTCCAAATCAACGTCTGACCTTTAAGAAAAATCCCTACTATTGGCGTAAAGATACTAAAGGGGGTGCAATGCCCTATATCGATCGGATTGTGTGGAAGTCTGTAGATAATCAAGATACGTCTATGATGCAGTTTCGATCGGGCGGTCCTGATTTGGTTGAACCGATTCGTCCGGAAGACTTTAGCTTACTTAAGTCTGAAGAAGAACGTGGTAAATTTACGGTTCAAGTAGGTGGATTGCGTCAGGGGTTTAGCTACCTAACATTCAACTTAAATCAGGGTAAACGGAATGGTAAACCATTGGTTGATCCAATTAAGTCTCAATGGTTTAACAAGGTAGAATTTAGGCAAGCGATCGCCTATGCATTGGATCTCGATCGTATGGTTAACAATCTCTATCGTGGTATCGGCGATCGGGTTCATTCCAGCGTCCCGACTCTCAGTCCATTCTATCTATCTCCTGATAAAGGGTTGAAAACGTATGCTTTCAATCCAGAGAAAGCCAAGGAATTATTGAAGAAAGAAGGCTTTGTTTACAACGATAAAAACGAATTGTTGGATGCGGCTGGAAACCGGGTGAAATTTACAATTGCGACGAATGCTGAAAATGCCCTGCGCGCTAAAATGGTGGCTCAAATTAAACAAGATCTAGGCAAAATTGGAATGGAAGTTTCGCTGAATCAATTAGCCTTTGGAGTATTGATTGAAAAAATGGAAAATGCAATGGATTGGGAAGCCGTATTAATGGGGTTTGGCAGTGGCGGGGCGGATCCCCATGGTGGGAGCAATATTTGGTTGACTGATGCTCAGTCGCACCATTTCAATCGCAAACCGTCCGCAGAATCTCCGAAACTTGAAGGTCGTGTGGTTTCAGATTGGGAGAAGAAAATTGAGGATTTATATATTAAAGGATCTCAAGAAATGGATGAAGTGAAACGCAAATCAATCTATAACGAGTTCCAGCAAATTGCTCAAGAAGAACTACCGTTTATTTATTTGGTGAATGCCAGAATTATGGCTGCAACTCGCGATCGGATTAAAGGGATTCAATACCCTGAGGGTGGTGATGCGCTGTGGAATCTCCATGAGTTAAATACGGTAGATTAAGGGGTTAGATGGGGTGCTGAGTTATGGAATTGGAGTGAAATGATGGGGAAACGAATGCCTTGGATGAACCGATCGGTGGTAACAGCACTCCTATTGTCGATCGTATTGCTTTCATGCCGATCGACCAATCGCCCAAATCAAACCAATACTCTTCATCTTCTGACTCCAACGGATCCCAAAACATTCAATTATGCTAATAGTGCCTCAGTTCCGAATGTGTTTTTATTTAGTCATGAAGGCTTGACCCGTGAGAATGGCGCGACGGGTGAGGTTGAGCCGGGATTGGCAGAGAAATGGGAATTTTCTGCCGATCGTAAACAAGTTATATTCACATTGCGACCTGATCTCAAATGGTCCGATGGCGCTGATTTGAATGCTGATGATGTGGTGTTTACTTATAACGATATTGTATTCAATCCTAAGATTCCGATCGAAGCTAAAGATCAAATTAGAGTGGGCGATAAAGGCGAGTTTCCTAAAGTTCGTAAATTAGACGATCGGCGTATTGAGTTTATCTTTCCCGAACCATTTTCACCGTTTTTACATACCACGACAGGCGGTCGTACGGGATCGGTTGCCATTCTTCCAAAACATAAGCTAGAGCCGTTGGTTAAAACATTCGATGGCAAAGGAAATCCCAAATTTATTAGTTATTGGGGCACAGATACGCCTCCAAACGATTTAGTTGTGAATGGTCCCTATCAAATCGAGAGTTATATCACTGGCCAACGGGTTATCTACAAACGTAATCCTTACTATTGGCGTAAAGATTCTGATGGGAAAGCATTACCGAAGTTCGATCGGATAATTTGGCAAGTAATTGAAAATCAAGATACTCAATTGATGAAATTCCGATCGGGCGATCTGGATATAATGGGTGACTCGCGCCCCCTGAAAGCAGAATATTATGCATTGCTGAAACAAGAAGAAAAACGGGGGAATTTCCAAGTTTTAGATGGTGGGCCTTGGTCAGGAGTATTGCAGTTTGTATTCAATCTTAGTACCGCAAAAGATGCGAGTGGTAAGCCATTTGTTGAGGTGAAAAAGTCCCGCTGGTTCAATATGAAACCATTTCGCCAAGCGATCGCTTACAGCATTGATAAAGAACGTATTAATACTAATATTTTTCGCGGTGTTGGTGTAGTTCAAAATTCCCCTATTTCGGTCCAAAGTCCGTTTTTTCTTTCGCCTGAACAAGGGTTGAAGACCTATCCTTATAATTTAGACAAAGCTAGAAAACTTCTCACTGAGGCGGGATTTAAATACAATGATAAAGGTGAACTCTTTGACGATCGGGGCGATCGGGTAGAATTTAATCTAATTACCAATGCAAATAATTTAGTGCGTGTTGCGATCGGTTCCCAAGTTCAACAAGACTTAAAAAAAATCGGTATAAAGCTGAATTTTCAGGCGATTAACTTTAGTGTTCTGGTGGGCAAAATCAATGATTCCCGTGAATGGGATACCCATATGATTGGCTTTGAGGGCGGAGTCGAACCGCATTTGGTGTCTAACCTTTGGCTGAGTGGTGGGGGTTCCCATTCTTTCAATCTTAAACAACAGGCAGGACAGCCCGAAATTAAGGACTATGCTCCGAAACCCTTTGAAGTGGAGATCGATCGGCTCTTCCGAGAAGGTGCGCGGGAATTTGAACCTGAAAAGCGACGGAAAATTTACAGTGAATTTCAGCAATTGATTCAAGAAGAATTACCTCTTATTCATTTGGTGAACGATCGGGCATTTATGGTTGTACGAAAAGATATTCAAGGTTTGAATTATAATGGTCTCCCCTTTTGGGGATTGTGGAATATTGATGAGGTCTATCGTAAATGACTATGAATTCTGTTGAGGGGTTACGATCGTTGTTAGACGCGGTTTCTAAGGGTAAATTAAGTCCTGATTTAGCACTGGAATCATTGAAAGATCTAAGCTTTGAAAAGGTCGGTGATTTTGCCCATATTGATCATCATCGCGCATTACGAACTGGTTTTCCTGAAGTGATTTGGGGATTAGGGAAAACGCCACAACAGATCGCCCAAATCATGAATGCAATGCGCGATCGGTCGAATACGATTATGGTGACTCGGATTGAACCGAATGTTTTTGCTGAAATCAAGCAATTACTGCCGGACGTGGTGTATTACGATCGTGCCCGAATTTGTGCATTACGAATGGCGGTGCCTACTCGATTGGGGCTTGTAACTATCTTGACGGCGGGGACGGCTGATTTGCCCGTTGCAGAAGAGGCGGCAGTGACGATCGAGTTGGCCGGATTTGGTGTTCGACGGCTTTGGGATGTGGGTGTAGCGGGAATTCATCGGTTGTTGGCGCAACGAGAGCTGATTGACGAGGCTCAGGTTTTGATCGTGGTGGCAGGAATGGAGGGTGCGTTGCCCAGCGTTGTGGGTGGGCTGGCGAATTGTCCGGTGATTGCGGTGCCGACGAGTGTGGGCTATGGAGCGAGTTTTGGTGGGGTTGCGGCGCTGTTGGGGATGTTGAATTCTTGTGCATCGGGGATTGGGGTCGTGAATATTGATAATGGGTTTGGGGCGGCGATGTTGGCGTGTCAGATCTTGCGGGGGTGGGAGAAGGGGAACTGAGAATAGGGCGTTATGATGAGATTAGAATTTTAATGAATTTTTGCGGGGTCTGGCTATGACGATCGCTCTCGAAAAACCGATCGCATTAACGAAAGTATTCCAAAAAGCTGATGCAACTTGGAATGACTATATTATGTTGCGAGAAAGTGAAGCCGATGATTGGCGAAAAATTGCATTTTATAAAGGACATCTGTGGGCAGATATGGGACCTGAAGGACCGGGACATTCTGGGTTTAGCGATTTAATGACGATTATTTTTGGCTTTTGGGCTTATTTACATTCGGATATAGTCTTCCAGTCCTACGGTCGTTGTTTGATAGATTTGCCTGAAACTCATGCCTGTGCGCCAGATTTAGTTCTTTATAAAGGTGAAGATATTCCTAAGTGGAAATCGGGTGAACCTCGCCGTATTGATCTTAAGCGTCATCGTGTACCTGATTTGGTGGGTAAAATAGCAGATACTTCATTGAGTTTGGATCTGGATGAACAAAAGCGATTGTATGCGAGTTTGGGGATTTCTGAATATTGGGTGATCGATGTGAAAGGGGCGCGATTGTTTGCGTTTAAGTTGATAGAGTCGGGACAGTATGAACCGATCGCTATCTCCCAAATCTTAGAAGGACTCCCGATCGATCTTCTAGAGCAAACTTTAGAACGCCTTTCGGAAGAAACGAATACTGCCGCAGCCAATTGGTTTATGAAACAATTGACGGTCTGAACAAAACTATTGGAGAGACCACAGCAATGGCATACAGTGATTTTACTGTTCGTAAAGTGAAACAAACCTTTGGGATTACTACGATCGAAGGCCCGTCATTTTTCCCCGAATTAGAACCGATCGTACCCAGCCAAACCCTAATTGAAATTTTGCTTGAAACCATTCCATTAGCGGTGGCATCGTCTAGTGAAAAGGCAAAATCTGAACTCTTAATTAGCCCTATTTTGGTTGAAGTTCGTAAATATCTCAAGCGTCAGGTGAGTCTTTTTTCAGGTCAAGATTTTACGGTGGATGCGAGTTTAGGACTGTCAGGTATTTGCGATTTTATTTTCAGTCAATCCACAGAGCAACTTGAAATTGAAGCCCCAGTGGTGGTTTTGGTTGAGGCGAAGAAAGCAGATTTGAATACTGGTATGGGCCAATGTATGGCAGAAATGATTGCAGCACAACGCTTTAATCAATTGTCAGAACAATCTGTGGGAGTAATTTATGGCTGTGTGAGCAGTGGTATTCTATGGCGGTTTTTGAAACTTGAAGAACAAACGGTGACGATCGACCTAAAAGATTACGGTATTGATCCGATCGGACCACTATTAGCAAAATTGGTTTGGATGTTAAAAGGGTAAAATAATGCTTAAAACGACTCTCCTGAGAAATTCAAATTACGGTCTCACCCTCAGAAGAATACGATCGCTTGCTCATCACCCTGAAATCATCGCTTTTGTAATCTACCAAATGAAATCTTCTGGGTTGCTTCTAGCGCTGCGCCCTCAATACGTTCTTGTACAAATAGATAATCTTTACTTTGCCATAGTGGAATGAACGGGACATCACGGGCTACGATCGTTTGCAATTCCCTATATACCGATCGGCGTTCTTCGGGATTAGTGGTTTTTCGGCTCTGAGCAATTAACGTATTCACTCGATCGTTGAAATAAAACGAACCCTGTTGTGCGGATGCGCCTTCTTTACAGCCCGATGTTGTATCCCCTTTTGCACAATCGACAAAGGGCTGAATATAGCTGTCTGCATCTAGATAATCTGGTGACCAATCTAACAAAAACATTGGATATGCGCCTTTGTCGAGATTTTTATAGGCTGTTGCTGAATCCACGCCATTCAATTCTATTTTTAACAAATCTGGTAATGTTTTTTTAATTACACCTTTGATTGTAATTGCCGCTAATTGATCATTAGGTAAGTTCGATCGGTACCAAAGCTCCAAAGTTAGTGGATTTTGTTTCGAGTATCCCGCTTTTGTTAATAGTTGCGTGGCCTTCTCGATATTCGCACTCGCCCCATAATCTGTTTTAAAACTCGGAACCTGTTCACTCAAGGTATTCGGCAACAGACTATATAGCGGTACAACTTGTTGATTAAATACCCGGTCTTCCAATACCGATCGATCCATCACCGCCGCAACCGCCTGACGCACTTCAAGCCGATCGAGTGGAGCCGAATTCACATTCAAAGTCAGATAGTCCATACCACTTCCGGCTTGCTCAATCACTTGCCAACGCTTTTCTGTTGCTTGGGTTTGGAGTGATTTGATATGCTCGATCGCTAGCCCTTGTAATGCCATATCAATGCTTCCGGTGCGAAATGCATTAAACAAATTCGATGCGCCGGAGAAGATTTGGATATCAATGCCTCCATTCTTTGGCTTGTCTCCCCAATATTGCCCAAAAGGTTCTAACCGAATCCGATCGACTCCAAACGATACTAATTTATAGGGACCAGTTCCCACAAATTCTTTGGGTTGAAAGCTTCCGGCTTTAATTTCATAGGCTTTTGGTGAAATGGGGCAAGTACCCGAAAAGGCTAAGAGTGCCGTAAATGCCGTAAATGGCTTTTTGAGTTTGATTGTTAATTCATAGTCAGATGTCGCTTGAATGGTTTCTATTGCATCGGATAGTAAAAACGAGGGTGCCCCGCCATTTTTAATAAACCGATTCAATGAAAACATCATTGATTTTGCATCGAATTTTTCGCCATCATGAAACACAATTCCCTGGCGTATTCCAATCACGTAGGTCAAACCATCAGGACTGACCTTCGGCATTGCGGTGGCAAGCTGGGGCACGAGTTCGGTGGTGCCCGGTTTATAAATATAGAGCCGATCGCCCAAATTATGTAGCAGAATTCCCGCAATGCTGCTGTAAGCATCGGCTGGATCAACGGTGCTAACGCTGGCGGTGGTCCCGAAGGTAATCCGATCGGCTGTAGTTGTAGCTGTGGGAACCGTTGAAGTGCAACCGCTTAGAGTAAATAGG
>JAYUEW010000279.1:0-5586 GCA_043739045.1 Synechococcales cyanobacterium | reverse complement strand
CTAGATCTAAGCAGAGTGGGTAGACGGTCTTTAACGACCGTAGCGAGGATAAAACTGTGGGTAAGTCCTACGGTTAAACCCCTGTCAGCAAAATCTCAGTCTCTTTAGATCTGAGAATGTTAAAGCAATTTCCTATGCCTATTGTTAAAGGATTTGAATTAATCATCAGTGTTCCCCGTCGCGAGGTGCTGCTAGACTAGATACTAATGTTCAAGTGTCACTGTTAAAAGTCACGATCGAACAACAGCTATTACATAGGAGCAGATATCGTGCATCCGGACCAAGTTGAAGCCCTGATCAAATCCGAAATCCCCGACTCTCAGGTAAACGTCATGAGCAGCGACGGCTCCCATTTTGAAGTAACCGTCGTGTCCGCAAGCTTCGAGGGAAAACGTCGGGTTCAGCAACATCAAATGGTGTATGCCGCCGTCAATCAAGCCGTCAAAAGTGAGGCTATTCATGCCTTTCAACTCAACACAATGACCCCTGCCGAAGCTAGTAACTCTGCTGTCTAGTAACAGTTTAGTTAAACTCTAGATTCAACCAAAATTCACAATCATTCTTATTCTCTGGAGCCAAAACACACAATGAACCCTGAAACTCAAGCTCGAATTAAAAAAATGATCGATGGCAATAAAATCATGGTCTTCATGAAGGGCAACAAACTGATGCCACAATGTGGATTCTCGAACAACGTTGTCCAAATCCTCAACACCCTCGGCGTGCCCTTTGAAACCTGCGACATCTTGGCTGATCAAGAGGTGCGTCAAGGGGTTAAAGAATTCTCTAACTGGCCAACCATTCCTCAGGTTTATCTGAATGGCGAATTTTTGGGCGGTTCTGATATTTTGATCGAACTATACCAAAAGGGTGAACTTCAAGAAATGGTCGAAGTCGCCCTCGCGTCCTAGGCACTTGCGTTAAGGATTCAGCGCCCATCGCCCTCCATCAAAAACCCTCCGCAACTAGATGTTACTGGAGGGTTTGTTCGATGCTATTGAAAACGATCGAGGCAACTAAAACTCTTTGAGCAAATTCCTTGTGTAATTTACCAAAAACGACCTCCTCCATTGCGTTGATACTCAGGTTCGGGTTCAAGCTCAGGCGCTTCAAAGTTAGAGGGATCATACATATAGCGGATCATTTCTTCTTCAAGACGATTGAGATGATATGCCTCTAGAGTGTCAGTATGACGAAGCGCTGCAATGTATCCATCAAGATAGAGACGAATGTCATCGAACCGATACCCGCGATTCCACAGTTCCACCGAAGCGTCGGTGAGCCGTTGGTAGTAGCGGATCGTTAAGGAGTCCTGAAGCATAGACTGAATTCCGAGAAACTACTTGAGCAGGCTTGTCACTATTATATATTAAATCCTATTGATCCCAAAGGCCAACAAGTAAGGTAGGGATTACACCATAACTGCGATAGCTTGAAGCACAGACCTGGGATATTTCCCGTTTTACATCAGAAGACGTAACTAGCTTTACAAATGATCCAGTAGTGAATTTGTTACTGTGTCAGCATAAGTTCATTGTACGAGGATCCTGTGGGAGTTGTTTCAATCCAGATCATTGAAGGCAATCAACACCTGCGATCGCTCCTGAGTTGGCACCTTCAGCAAGCAAGCTATCAAGTGTTTCAGTCGGTTGATTATGGTCAAGCGAAGGATTTGTTTTTGGTGCGTCAGCCTCGACTGGTTATTTTGAGTAATGATTTGCCCAATGGCGGCGGGATTGAGTTTTGTCAGTGGATGCAGCAGCAGGGTCAGGGATTAACCATGATGCTGTCGGCTCAATCCACGGAGGCGGAAATCGTCAAGGGATTACGATCGGGTGCGGATGATTATTTGACGAAACCCTTTGGGATGCAGGAGTTTTTAGCACGAGTGGAGGCGCTGACTCGGCGACTGAAAAGTTCAACACCCCCCGCAGCGCTGGACTACGGCACTCTCAAAATTGACTTGGTTCATCGCCGGATCCGTTTCTTTAATCAACAAATTGAACTCACGCCCCAGGAGTTTAGCTTGCTATATGTTTTAGCCCAGGCTAATGGTGCGCCCCTCAGCCGATCGGAACTATTGCGCCGCGCATGGCCGGATGAAATCGACAATCCTCGTACAGTAGATACTCACGTTCTTTCATTACGGAAAAAAGTCGAGACCGATTCCTATCAGCCCGGTTTAATTCAAACCGTCCGAAATGTGGGCTATCGCTTAAACCTAGAAGGACTCACGACTCCGCGTACTCCCGTGGAAGGGCTGACGGGCAATGGGCTTAATCCCACTCATCGTCTGGGGACGGCATCGATGACTGAAGTTGGTGTTGGATCGCTGGCCAGTCAGCCGATTCTGTAGCGTGACGTTGATGGAGAACTAAGGCCCGATCGCACAAGCTTTGGAGCCAATAGGTTTGGTGGCTGGCGATGACTAGGGTTGTTTTGGGCAATTTGTCTAAAATTTTGTAAAGCCGATCGCATTGTCGCGGGTCGAGCGGAGCGGTCGGTTCATCCAGCAACAAAACCATTGGTTCGATCGCAAGGGCGCGAGCTAGGGAAATCCATTGCTTTTGGCCGAGGGATAATTCAGCTTCATTTTTTTGCAATAATTCTTGAGACAGCTCAAATTGATCGCACCAGTACTCCAATCGGGTTTTGAGTTGGGTCGCTTCAAGACCACGCAATTGAAGTGGGTAGACGATCGCGGCCTCCACAGTCATGCCTAAGAGCTTTGGTTCTTGGGCTACGTACAGAATATTTTGCCTAAGATGACTCACCGGAACGTCTCCGTAGGGAGTCCCTTGCCAAAGCAGCTTGCCCTCCGTCGGATCAATCAGCCGATTAAGTAGCCGCAATAACGAAGTCTTGCCACAACCCGCATGGCCCACAAGCCCCCACCGATCGCCCGCCCGAATATCCCAAGAGACATCTCGCAAAACAGGAGTTCCGGGCGTGAGAACCTTACTTTTGCGATCGAGTCGTTGTCCGAGCCGTAATCCCAAATGGTGAAGTTCAATCAATTCCATCCTAGATTCCACCACCATCTAGAAATTCATTAATCGCCTTGTCGGCCAAATTACAGCAGGGGGACATAGAATTTATGCTGCATTCCCCGATCGGGCCTACACTCGGCGGCAGAAGAGTCACATCACTTTCTATGCGACCCGACGGCACCGCTTCCATGGCATAACAAACCTCAATCGCTTTGCGGGCTTGCATTTCCTTCATTTGATTTTCTAGCGACTCAATCCGATCGAGCAAGGCCCGAATTACCTGAGCCTCGGAGTCAGGTAGACGGTTGTGATCTAGCGGCTCAACGCGCTCACCTGCTCGGTAAACAACGCGCCCCGGTACGCCCACCACTGTGCAATCCGATGGGACATCTCGCAACACAACGGATCCAGCACCAATTCGTACATTGTCACCAATTTCAATATTCCCCAAGACTTTTGCTCCGGTCCCAACGACCACATTTTCACCGATTGTTGGATGTCGTTTACCGCCTTCTTTTCCAGTCCCACCCAGGGTTACGCCTTGATAAATCAGCGCATAGTTGCCAATAATAGCCGTCTCACCAATCACGACACCCATGCCGTGATCAATAAAGACTCCGTGACCGATCGTCGCACCCGGATGAATCTCGATGCCGGTTAGAAATCGCGCAATATGCGAAATCAATCGGGGAAAAAAGGGCAAACGCAATTGATACAAGCGATGCGCTAGCCGATGCATGAGGAGGGCTTGGAAGCCGGGATAACAGAAAATGACTTCTAGCCAATTTCGGGCGGCGGGATCTCGATCAAAAATTATCTTGAAATCAGCAACAAGCGTCTTCAGCACGACTAGATACTCCGTAATTAAGAAGTAGGCACGGATTGCACACGTCTGTAATAGTAGCGCGAGTCGTTCAGGGTTTTCTATGGAGAACTTTGGGGGGAGAACCGTCTTAAAATCAGCGTCTCCTAACCTGACGCATGAATCTAGCACATCGATCGACCTAGCATTTGATTAAAAAACTTAATGTTTAATATCCTTAGTTTGTTATGAAAGAAACTATTTTTATTCCTTATATTGGTTAGCATTACCAGCGTATGTTGCAGTAAACCAATCTGCCGACAGACATAATCCCTCTTATCTTGTGCTCAGAAGGTTACGCCATGACAATTTACGTTGGAAACTTGCCCTATAAGGCAACTGAAGAGAATCTCCGCGAAGTTTTTGCGCAATACGGTGCAATTAAGCGCGTTTCGGTTCCGGCTGACCGTGAGACGGGTCGGGTGCGGGGATTTGCGTTTGTGGAAATGGCAAAAGATACGGAAGAGGATGCTGCGATCGCCGCATTGGATTCAGCCGAGTGGATGGGTCGTCAGCTTCGGTTAAATAAGGCAAAGCCTAAGGGTTCTGAGTAAATTAACACTGCAAACTAATAACGTATAACGTATAACGTATAACGTATTGTAAAGATTGCCTGGAATGAAGGCCGATCGATCGGGAATTAGGGAGGAATTATAACCCAGAGTAGGTTTTAGAGATTTTCCATGAGTTCTTCACCCATCGATCGCTTTCGCTGGCCAAGTCAGGTATCGGCCCTATTGATTACGGGCTATCAACGATATTTGTCCCCATTGAAGGGGTATTCCTGTGCCCATCGAGTGCTGTATGGAAATGAGTCTTGTTCGCAGTATGTGAAGCAGACTATTTTAAGCCGAGGACTATCGGATGCTTGGCCAGACAGTCAGCAACGGTTTAGAGATTGTCGATCGGCCTATTTGACGATTATGGCGAGTCGGAATGATCAAGATCGAAGCGAGTATGAAGAATTTGATGACGATCGAAGTAAAAATAAACAAAATTCTCGCTCCTGCGATCCATTGAACACTAATAATTACCGTTGTTCAGGAGATTGTTTTGAGATATTTAATTTCCCTTGTACCCCAGACATAATTGAAGCGATGGATTGTGATCTAGCGGCTTGCGATGTTGGAGCTTGCGATATTGGAGGCTGTGATGTGGGGGGCTGCTAAATTAATTTAACTGGATTAGACTTGAGGAGATATTTGGGGTGATTTTCTGATGGTGGAGTTAGGATCTTTAGTTCAATTTTCGCCAAATCAAGTTATTTGCCTCGAACAAGGGGAATTGCTATTATTCGGGGAAGTGGTGCAGATGGTGCCAGAACGATTGCGCTGTTGGGTCCGTCCGTTGGCGATGGCGCAGGTGGTGCCGGAGAGTTTAAAACTATTGCTTTTGTATGATTTGCGAGAGAGTTCGCATTTAGTTTTGCCTGCACAAGTTTTTCGAGAAGCCTTGGATACGGAAGTGATTCCGATAATGAGTGCGTTGTTTCATCCTGAAAAAGAAGTGGTTGTTGATAATAGCGACGCGGCAAGGATTTCCTTACATCAGTTAATCCGGATGGTATCGGTAGAACGATCGGAACTATTTCAAACTGTTTAAGGTAGGAGTATGATTCTAGGCTTTTTGTTTCATTAGACCTCCTGCGAAAGTCGAATAAAGTTGTACAATAGATATAAATTCAGCTAATTGAAAGTGAGTTATGAACAAGCTAAGAATTTAGAGCCTGTAGAG
>JAYUEW010000278.1:0-3930 GCA_043739045.1 Synechococcales cyanobacterium | reverse complement strand
TTGGATCCAGCAGCGACATTCTTCATGCCTTCGCGGATAATGGCTTGGGCTAACACAGTAGCGGTTGTGGTGCCGTCGCCTGCAACGTCATTAGTTTTGGATGCCACTTCACGAATCAGGGATGCGCCTGCATTCTCAAGGGGATCTGGGAGTTCAATTTCTTTTGCGATCGTTACGCCATCGTTCACAATCTGAGGAGAGCCATATTTCTTCTCCAGCAACACGTTACGACCTCTCGGACCGAGCGTGACCTTCACGGCGTCAGCAAGAGCATTAACACCACGTTCGAGTGCTTGACGAGCATCTTCATTAAAAACAACGATCTTAGGCATACAGATAATCCAACAGTTGCAAATATTCTGAATAAAATTTTAGCACTCTCGGTTAGGGAGTGCTAAAAAGTTCAGGGTCGGAAAACCGTATTGATCGTTGAGATCCTGTCTCTTGGGGCAGTTTTAGAAAATTATGCCAATTACGTATTTGATCAAGAATTGCAGAATGGTCAGGGATACGGACCCGACCAAAATACCAAGAATGCCATTCGTAATTCGGAAGCCTGGAACAGCAACGTCTGTTATCCAGAACGCTGCCATATTGATCAGGAGAGAGATCGGGGCCAAAATCCAGGTCATATTGAGAAGATCTTCAACTCGCTGGGTAAAAATATTAATTGCGCCAAATACTAAGGCGCAGACAATAGCAGTGACAGGACTGTCAATTTCAATGAAGGGAAAAGCTAGAGACAGTAAATAAAAAGCAACTGCTGTGACGGCAAGGGTAAATAATGCAGCCAAAATCCAATTGGTTGACTTTACGGGAGCTTTCTGGACCGCTTTGGTACCAACCTTTGCACCAGCCTGAGCCAAGAGCGCGATCGGATGGTCCGACAAAAGGAAGGTCATGACCTGATTGTTCAACATTAAATCCATGATGCGTAACTCCTCGGAAAACAGGTGACAGAATAAATGAAGGCATTGAAGTGAGGCTTTAGGTGCTCAGCACCCAAAGTTAATCCCAAGTTAATCCCAATTCATATCTCTAAAAAATAGTATGAATTAGGCCAAAAACTTGATTTTCTTCGATTCAATTTAGGATTTTGCTAGGACTTTATTCACAAAGCCTACTATCTACATCTAACTTAATAAATGTTTTCAAGAGAATCACGTTACAAATTATTTCGCAGGCTCAGGATTTCGAGAATCATCTAGGGGTTAGCGGAATCGTCTGCGTCTTGGTATTAAAATCTTGCGCTCCAGATCCAGTTTTGGGAAGCGGCGTGGTGGGTGTAGTTGGAAGGACAAGATTGGGATTCCCAGGGTTGGGAATGGTTGGATTAGGAGTTAATCCTGGACTATTGGGGGACGCTCCCGGAATGCCTAAAGTCCTATCTGGGTAAAGCAGTGGGTTTGAACCGGGCGATCCATAACTAGGTAAGCCACTAGGGTTTGAACCAGGGAATCCGCTTGGAGTTCCATAGGGATTTGAACTGGGATTTGGCAAATAGGGATTTGGCAAATAGGGATTGGGTGGGGGAGTCGTTTCAATTTTTGGTGTGGTTGCGAGAGCGACTCGACGCGCACCGCCCACTTCTCTTAATGAGTCCAACATCCCAACCACATCACTGTACATGGCCGTCTGGGACGCATTTAAGACTAGTAATCCGTCAGGACGTTGGACCAGATAGGTTTTAGCCCGATCGATTAGTGCGGCCCGATCGGCCACTTCTTCTTGTCCCACTAAAATCTGCCCCCCCGGTCTCAGCGTGATAATCAATCGATCGGGGGCTTGAACGGTTCCGGTTTTGGCTTGGGGTAAATCAACGTTCACAGCTTGGGGGCGTTCCGTTTGCACCACAGCCAGAATGAAAAACGTCAGAATACAAAAAATCACATCAATCAACGGCAAAATCTGAATCTGTCCGTCGTCGGTGGCATTGTCAAGATTGATTTTCATAGGAATCGCTCCAATCAAGTTGGCTCAAATCAAGTTAGAGGGTCAGTTTTTCGTCATCCGAACTGGATTGGTAGCGATCGAGGCTTGGCACATTCCGATCGTCATTTTTTTCGTACTGCCACTTTTGACGGTAAAGCAATTCCACTTCATTACCAGCACGTCTGAACACTTTCGCCTGATTGAATACCAATCCTTGAAAGATTCGATAAAAACTCAAGGCAACCAACGCCACAATAATTCCAGCCGCCGTACTGATCAACGATTCGCCAATCCCACCCGCTGCATCCTTGCCAGCCTCCGTTCCAAGAGCCGTAAAGGTAATCGCGCCTAGGGTCCGAATCAAGCCCAGCACGGTTCCCAGCAATCCCAGCAAGGGAGCCATCGCAATAACAGCTTCTAGAATCTTGTCGCCGCGTCGCATTCCTGCAATTTCATCATCGGCACTAGACTCAAGGGCTAACCGGAACAAATCCGGGTCGGGCGATGGAAGCTGAAGGGCTTGGAGCAAAAAACGTCCGACGGGTTGATCGTAGGCTTGGCGAGCAATTTCGGTGGCCATGTCCCAGTCTCGACGGGTTGCATCCAGAATCCGATTGACGATTTCCTTTTCTTTGTTTAAAACATTGAACCAAAACCGCGATCGTTCAAAAATCACCGTCACGGTCAAAATCGACAAGAGCAACAGAGGCCAGATTGTAACCCCGCCCTTGTTAAATAAATCGCCAATACTCATGATTCCTCACACCGATTAAGTTCTAGTTGTCAAGTTCTAATGGTCAACAAATTTAGATATGTTTCAGAGAAAATTCTATCTAATTTTCCTGTCTAACTCTAGGGAGATAGACGAGCTTTGCCCCAACGATTTTTTTTGTACCAAGCCGCGATCGCCGGAACCCAAGCCTCAAAATGCGGAAAGATCAAGTCACATAACTGCTGGCATTCTAATTGGGCATCGTCCTTAGCCCGCAAATCCATCAGGTGCATCAGCGATCGGACATTGGCCGACATCACCCAGTGTTGCCGCACATCAAAGGCAATCAAACTGCGCGCATGTTCTCCGCTGAAGCCTTGGCTAATCCGCTTTGCATAGAGTTTTGCGCCCTCTAGACACCAGGCTAGATCTTCCTTTCGGAGTTCTTCGGTATACTCATATTTTTTACCCTGACGATCGGTATACGCTCCCAAAGGCCGCAGATAGAAGACTTCCTCAACATCCTTGGTGCTGTCTGCCGCCTCTAAAATTTTTTTCCCTGTGTAGCGAAAAGATTGTACATCGAAGCTGATTCCGACCCGATGAGTTCTAATCTGCTGCATGGTGCTGTGGGGAAACCAGCCGCAATTCAGGACGATTTGGGGATGCTCTAAGGGACCGAAATGGCCTCGATTGCCGCCCAAGAGATTGCGAATAACCAGATCGCCCGCTTTTTCCTCATCCGGGAAGCTAGCCCGATCGTCCCAGACAAACGCTTCAGCATAGTCCTGGTGCATCCCAGCATAGATAGTCTGCTGCGGGTTCGGGGTTTGGGAAAGGACTTCAACCTTAAAGAGAGGATCCATGGCGTTGACGAAAATTGGCAAAAGTTTCAGTAATCGTCCCTACAATAGTTGAATTTAGGATCTATTGCCGCACTTAATCTTTTAATCTATGTCCACCCTTAAAATTGTCCGAAGTGAAGCCGAAGTGAAGCCGAAGTTTTATCCAATGCCTAGACGATCGCCAAAAAAAATTAAGACAACCTTTAGAAGAAGTGGAAAATCAGTCTAGAATAAGGGCAACTTAGTTGATGGGCTATCATGGGCTTACGCAATGCGTCAATGCTTTATGTTAAAACCTGTTGAAACTAAGCATTTCTTAGTATCCAGTCCCAACCTTTAAACTTTTCTAGAGACTCCTGTGTATAAACGGATTGCGCTTCTCGGTACCATACTTCTTCTGAACTCAGGCATTGTTCGACAACCTGCGATCGCTCAGTTTTT
>JAYUEW010000277.1:0-7395 GCA_043739045.1 Synechococcales cyanobacterium | reverse complement strand
TTTACGAGAGAAGGTTTTGATGTTGTTTGCATCTATTTGTTTTGAGCCTCGATTAACGAGAGTGGACTCCCTCTCGACCTGTATCACAGCGTAACGTTCGCCAACCTGTCGAAACCGGTACAGCCCCGTACTGCGACTCAACTTTGTGAAAAGCCGAATTGTTTATTTAGTATAGCGCTAATTCTTTGGAGATGGTAACGTCGCCGGATTTTGAGTTGGATTAGCTGCTGGAGCTTTAGAGGGACTTGGGCTGGGGGAGGGGATGTCGCCATAAATCAAGCCTTGGGATTTGCCGGACTTGCTTCGATCGACTCGCAGTGGAGCCGCGCTGCCTTTGGGCAATCCTTGAGCTTCTTGTTGAGCACGAGCTTGTCCTGCACGAGCATCGGTCAATGCCTGCTTGATTTGGGCAGCGATGGAAGTGTTTTGAGTAGACAATGGCTTAAGAATATCAATAGAGTTCTGCCAGCGCTGAGCAACTAATTGCCAATCTTCCGGGGTTTGAGCCGACTGGGACAGGCTACGGGCGCTGACGGATTTGTCTTCCGCATCCTGTAGCTTGGCTTTGAGTTCGGTGCTGGATAGGGGTTTTGTGATGGACGAAGTGTTTTTTCCGGACTTCGCGTCTGGTTTTTCTAGTTTAATTCGATTGGTAGGATTTTTAGGATCTTTACTGACAACGACGGCCTTCTCTCGCCCCTCCATTAAGGGTTTGACTGGACGCAATGACGGCGGATCGACGATGCCTCGACCCGCTAGTGGCACTGTGGCACAGGAACTCAAATTTAGGACTAAGAGAGACAAAGGCAGCGATCGCGACAGGTGGAGATTCATGATTGGACTCAATTAGTGGAAGGCAAAATTTTGGCTATTGTTTTGATCATTGTAGCCCTGGAATCCCGAGCCACAAAACGTTACAATCGTGAGCTAGACCGTAAATCAAAGCGATGCTGGGAAGTTTCGTTAGATTATGGGGCGAATTTGAGATTTCTACGAGAGGTTGACATGAAAGATTGGCTAGAGCATACCGTACAAGTGGAAGTTCCCTGTCCGATCGATGAAGTATGGAGCCTTTGGGAAAATATTGAATTGATGCCTAACTGGATGAAATGGATTGACTCAGTGAGTATCAACCCGGATGAACCCGAACTATCAGTATGGAAATTAGCTTCGGGAGGTCTTGAGTTTTCTTGGCAATCCAGAATTATTAAGCAGATTCATCACCAAATAATTCAATGGGAATCCGTGGATGGATTGCCAAATCGTGGGGCGATTCGATTTTACGATCGCGGCACAGACGGCAGCATTGTCAAACTTACAGTCGCCTATTCTGTACCCGTGATTATTCGACAATTGATGGATGGTTTGTCTTTGGGTTCTGTAGTGGAAGGTGCATTGCAAGCCGATATGGAACGTTTTAAAGTCTATGCCTTACAGCAAAATTCTCAGGCGGGATCAAAGTGAACAATGCTTAATATTGATAATAACTATTAGTATTTGATAGGATCCAGCCGTCGATATTCGGAATCTCATACTTTCTATGAATCCTGATACAGTCCACCTTCCGTCAGTGATTTATCATGACTAACCCTAATTATCAGCAGGCCTTAGCGGGAGTTCTCGCCCGGCTTCGAGCCTCACTCGATATGTCAACGAATTTTCAAACGAGTGTGACACACATTCGATCGATTCTTGAGGCCGATCGTGTGGGAATTTTTCAGTTTTGTCCAGAGAAGGATTGGGAAGGGGAATTAATTGCTGAATCTGTTGATCCAGCGGTACCATCGGCATTGGAGATGCGGGTGACGGATCATTGTTTTAGTGAACGGTTTGCGGCGCTGTATAAGGAAGGTCGGATCAACGCAATTTCTGATATTTATGAACAGGACTATAAGCCTTGCTATATTGAGCTTTTAGAAAAATTTCAGATTCGGGCCAATATGGTTGCGCCCTTGTTGAAGGGGACGGAGTTATGGGGATTAATTTGTATTCATCAATGTAATAGTCCTCGGGATTGGACACCGATGGATATGGCCTTCACGGAGCAGGTAGCCGATAACTTAAGTATGCTGCTTCAACATGACGACCTGTTAAAACACATTACTCAAGTGGGTATCGCGGCTGAAAAACGCCTTCTAGAACAGCAAGATCGGGTATCTCAAGCGATCGATCGGATTCGGGGCTCGTTAGACTTAGACAAAATTTCTAACCGAACAGTTAAAGAAGTTCGTAATCTATTGCAATGCGATCGGACGGTGATTTACCGCTTTAACGAGGACTGGAGCGGAGAATTTGTTGCTGAGGATTATGATTCAAAATGGTCAAGCCTTAGATCTCAACAGATAGACGACGATAGCTTAATAAAGAATGTTAGTGAATGCACGGTGAAGCTACTATCAAATGTCAGCTTTGACAGCTATATTCAAAACAATGAAGGGGAAGTTTTTAGTCATGGTTCAGTCTTACGGATAGCGGATGATATTTACACTCAAGGCTTTACCCCTTGCTATATTCGGACACTAGAACAGTATCAAGCACGGGCTTATGCGATCGTTGGCCTTTTCCATGATTGGCGTCTCTGGGGTCTTCTAGCGGTTTACCAAAATGATGGCCCTCGGACTTGGCGGCCTGATGAGCTATCAATACTGACCCAGGTCGGCAGTCAGCTGGGGGTTGCGCTTCAGCAGGCAGAACTACTAGAACATAGCCAACAACAAGCCAAACAAATTCAATCAACACTAGCAGATCTCAAAGCCTCCCAAGCCCAATTGATTCAACGGGAAAAAATGGCGAGTCTAGGTAGTTTGGTGGCAGGGATTGCCCATGAAATCAATAATCCTGCAAATTTTATTGCGGGGAATTTGCTCCATATTAGTGACTATAGTTTGGGGCTATTGGATCTGTTAAAACTCTATGAAAAGTCATTTACCGAGGTGCCAGAGGCGATTGAAATTAAGACTCGTGATTTAGATCTAGAATTCATTGCTCAGGATTTACCGAAAGCATTGTCGTCGATGCAATTAGGAACCGATCGGATTCGTCAGATTGTTCTGTCGCTGCGCAGTTTTTCTCGCCATGATGAGTCAGAAATAAAGATAGTAGATCTCCATGAAGGCTTAGAAGATACACTCATGCTTTTGCAATATCGTCTTAAAGAGAGCAATAGTCGTCCCGCAATTCAAGTATTTAAACAGTACGGAGATCTGCCGCAGATCAATTGCTATCCGGCCCAACTTAATCAGGTGTTTATGCATCTTCTAAGTAATGCGATCGATGCCATCGAACTAAAATTGGAAGTTACCCCACACCTCTCGCCTAAGCTTAGAATTAAAACTAAATTCAAACCACTCAGTGAGACGATTTTCATTGAAGTGCTTGATAATGGAATTGGAATGAATCAGGCCATCAGCGATCGGATTTTTGATCCGTTTTTTACAACAAAACCAGTGGGAAAAGGGACTGGACTGGGACTTTCCATTAGCTACCAGATTGTCACGGAGGTTCATCATGGTAAGCTGACTTGCCGATCGGCTCTCAATCAAGGAAGTGCCTTTCAATTAGAACTCCCAAGTAATGGAATACCAATGAACTCGCTTTAGATTTGGGGCGACTAGCTACAGGAGAATTGCGGCAGAAGATGGCTCAAAAGAATCTATGGTCAATATTTTTTCAAACCGATCGATTTAGAGACGATTGGCCTTAACAATATCGATAGTCTCTCTTTTCTCTTGAAGCTAGGTCGATCGCGCATCAATTTTTCACGACCCCTATTAATATTTTAAACATCTTCTATGAAACTGGCGTATGAGCTGGGTTGGTAGTGGGGGCAACTAATACTTTATCAACGCGATTACCATCCATATCCATTACTTCAAAACGTAAATTTCCCCAATTGAAATGATCCGCTGAATTTGGAATGCGGCCTAAATACATCACTACAAATCCACCCAGAGTTTGATAAGTACCACGATGTTCACCGGGTAAGTCTTTATCTTCAAGTTCAATAATTTCTTTAAATTGATAAATTGGCAACATTCCATCCAAAAGCCAAGATCCATCTTCACGTTGAATAGCTTGGGGTTCTTCGAGTTCATCAAATGAGGGTAAATCACCCACCAATGCCTGCAAAATATCAGTCAACGTTACCATTCCCTGAATCACACCATACTCATCAACCACAAACGCAATTTGATTTCCCGTTTGTTTAAATAGCTCTAACAATCGTAATGCCCGAGTACTTTCCGGCACAAACACCGGAGCTTTAAGGGATTTACTAAAGTTCAATTCCTCGCCATCAATAGTCTCCATTAGCAAATCATAGACCTGCATCACCCCTCGCAAATTGTCTAAGCCATCCTTACAAACAGGAAATCTTGAATGGGCACTTTCTCGCAGCGTCCGACGATTTTCTTCATCAGTATCTTCAAGGTCCAACCAAATAATATCCACACGTGGGGTCATAATGGCACTCACTCGCCGATCGCCCAATTGAAACACCCGTTTCATAATGTCTTCTTCCGCCTGCTCAAACATCCCCGCTTCCGTACCTTGTTCAATTAAAACTTTGATTTCTTCTTCTGTAACTTGCGGTTCAGAGGATGGGCGTACACCTAATAGTTTTAATACCAAATTGGTAGATTTGCTGAGGAGATAGACCACGGGCGCTGTTATTTTTGCCAGAATAGTCATAGGACTCGCCACGACACGAGCGATCGCTTCTGGAGAATTCAACGCCAACCGTTTAGGAACAAGTTCGCCAAAAATAAGCGTCATGTAGGTTATGGTCAATACCGCCGCCCCAAAAGTAATACTATCTGCATACTTCTGAAAGGCTGGAACACTATCAATTAATGGTTTATAGACTAATGAAAACGTTCGTTCCCCATAAGCCCCAGAAATAATGGCGATTAAAGTAATACCAATTTGAGCGGCAGCTAGGAAATTGTTTGGATCATTGGCTAGTTTTAAGGCGATTCTGGCTCCTTTGTCTCCTTGGTTTGCTGATTGCTGAAGACGAACTTTCCGCGAGGATACGATCGCAAGTTCTGACATGACAAATAAGCCATTCACAAGGATCAACAGCAATATGATCAGAAAACTATTAAAAAAGGAAGACATCGCACGCTACGAAATAGATTTTTCCTAGTGTATCTGAACATGGGACCGATGGCGCAGGGACTAGGGTTCTATTGAGATCCACGTTAGAAATTTTCTACTGTCGCTCGAATGCCTTGGCTGGTTAAACTTGAGAGCAATTGATTAGCTTTAGTGGTGTCTCCAAATGCACCTGCTTGCATGACTTGTCTACCATTAGAGACCACAGCAAACGCACCCGGCACGATCGATCGCAATCGATCCGCATCCGCCATTTCAACCACAACCCGAGACTTCACACCGACGGGACGTTCAGCAGCGGGCCGAGCGGTTTTCCGACCTGCTTGCCGCCACACGGGGACGGATGACATATCGCCAATGTTACCGATAGGAATATCGGAACCGGGGACACGGAGTAAAGGCGATGGGGTAGTCGTTGCTGCCGGCGTTGCTGCCGAGGTACTCGGGAAAACTAGATTGTTGAAGGTCAGTGAGGTGGGAATTTGTTTTACTGGCTTCATTTTTGCAGCCTTGGGCACAGGCAACGATCGGCTTCCAGACCCGGGCTGCACTGCGATCGGCACAATCAATTCCGATGGTAATGCAGCGATAGTCGGTAATGCAGCAACAGTAGGCATTACAACGTTAGTCGTTGCGGCGGGGCTAAGGCTGACCGTGGATGCCACATCTGGACGAGTAAAGGTGAATTCTTGGGGAGCACTTGAACTAGTTGGGCTGGCACTTGAACTAGGTGGGTTAGCTATCGATAAAGGCATTGTGACCGCTGGCGGCAAGCTCTTAACAACAGGAGTATTTACAACGGGAGTCACATTCAGGGCGATCGGGCGGACAACTGGAATGGTTGTGGCGGGAACAAAAGCTGTTTGTACAGGCGGTACAGAGCGAATTAGTTGTGTAGACTGCTGCATTGGGGCTGGCTGAATTGGAGATTGCGCTACTGCTTCAATTGCATTTACATCCAAACGACCAGACGTCTTACTGTATTGATTCCCCGCAGTAGGAATAACTTGGGAATTGGACTTAGCATTAATATCCAAGCCACCATTATTCATAAATGTATTATTCCCCTGATCGCTCTGAGTACCAAGATCTGGGCGAGATGTGGTAATGGCAACCAATCCATCGCGATCGTTACCATCAATTACATTACTACGAAAAATAGGGGTCGCATTCCCTTGAACAACAATGCCATCCTTATTTCCGGTGATCCGATTTCCAATAATACGCGGTGCAGCATTTTGAGTAATATTAATTCCAAACCCTGTTTTCTCAAAAATACTATCTCGAATTTCTGGCCGGGAAGTGCCGTAAATTGTGATGCCATTTGCACCATTATTATAGAAATAGTTGTTCTTTAAAATCGGCGCGCTATTGCCAACAATTGAGACTCCATCGTGACCATTACTTGTGAATGTACTATCACTCACCACTGGGCTGCTTGATTCAATCCAAAGACCGTAGCCTTGAGGATCTAAATTGGACACCGTAACCCCCAATAGACCCGCACGATCGGCACCTAGAACTGTGATTTGTTGACGGGCTGACGTTTTGCTGAGGAACAATCCCGAGCCTTGAATTAAGATGTGTTGACCACGATCGCTCGGTTCGCCTTGAACCGTCACACTGGATCTAAGTTGAATCGGGAAAATTTCGCCGCTATTGCTGGTATAACTACCCGGAGCAAGCTTAATAATGCTATTGGGATTGACGACCGACAATGCATGGGTAAGTGTCTTGAAGGGCGCATTGTCACTGCCATTGTTTGTGTTGCTGCCCGTTTGAGGATTGACGAAGACCGTGGGATAGCTGGTTTGGTCCGCTTGAGCGATTTCCAAACGATCGCTCTGGATAGCTTGGGCCTGAACGGCAGGGGCTTGGACGGCGGGGGCTATCGTTACCAAGCTCAAAATCACAAGCATAGATAGCTTGCGGGAATTTGAAAGGGATCGCTCAAGGGAAAAGTCAGTCACGGGGTTAATATCTCCTATTCACCGGGGTAGTCGATAGCATTGCGATGTAGCTTACTCGAAAAAAACGCAACCGGAACGATTAAATCAGGACGTTTTACAATTTCAATGGAAAAAGTATGTAAAACTACGCAGAAGCTTAACGTAAACGATTCACACAGAAGATTCTGCGATCGTCCGTCTTGGCGTGTAAACCCAAGGCAAATCATGGCCTGATCGTTCCAGTATTCGAGTTTGACTTGAGCCGACAATAATCATCGTCCGCATATCTGCATCATCTGCATTCAATTCACCGAGTGTTGTCACCCGAATC
>JAYUEW010000276.1:0-3103 GCA_043739045.1 Synechococcales cyanobacterium | reverse complement strand
AGGATCGTCTGCACATTGATCGCATTCTCATAGGTATTCAGTGCATTGGGTTCAAGCACGATCGCCGATTCTGGTACGCCCATTGTTTGCAAGAGTTGAGACATATCGGACGCTTCCGAATCTCCCGGACCCCGCCAAGCAATCCGGCCCCCAGTCGGGATAATCAGCGGCGCTCTGCCTTCTCTATAAAGTTTCGCCGAATGAAGCACCCGATCGCCTTCATCGCTGATATCAATCCAAGGACGGGGAGCAAGCTGAGATCCAGTCGCACCGCCCAAAAGTACGATCGCCTGTAAAGGTTCAGAATTGATTGAGAAAACCGCCGGAAGATATTGCTGCTCCAACGATCGAACTAACCACGTACTAAACCACCCACTACTACTAACGAGTAAAATCCCCAGCGATAATCCGATCGGAATCAATGCCCGCCGCGATCGTCGTTTGAGAATCATGACGATCGCGATTAGAAGGAGAACACAAGAGAGGCCGATCGGGTAAATGAATAGGGGCAAAAGTTTGGAAAGAAATAATCCCATACAATTAAACTAAAAACTAACCTATGTTCTAAGCACCTTCAACCATTTCACGATAGGTCGTCGCACTCATCCCCTCATCAAATTCGATCGTATCCGAGACTTCAACTTTCAGCAGCCAGCCTTCCGTATAAGGATCATTTACCAGATTTTCAGGCGCATCAATCATGGCCGCATTAATTTCTACAATTTTGCCCGTCACTGGGGATTTCAAATCTTCCACGGCCTTCACTGATTCAATGGTTCCAAACTTGTCGCCCTTAATGACATCTGTTCCGACTTCCGGCAATTCTAGGAAGACAATATCACCCAGTTGGTCTATTGCAAATGCCGTAATGCCCACGATCGCAGTATTTCCCTCTAACCCCACATATTCATGCGTATCGGTATATCGTAAAGTATCAGGATAATCAAACGCCATAACCAAGCCTCGAAGAACAATTTGCCTACTAGTCTAGCCCAATCATGAAAATTCTCTTACTCGCCCTAGTAAAAGGCTACCGATTCTTCATCTCACCCCTCACCCTGCCGTCCTGCCGATTTATCCCAACCTGTTCTCAATATGCCTTAGATGCGATCGATATTCATGGTCCACTTAAAGGCACATGGCTCAGCACCAAACGCATTTGTCGATGCCATCCATTCTGTGAAGGCGGTTATGATCCGGTCCCTAAGTTGCTAGAGTAATTTTAATTACTGAATACGGTTAAGGCTCATGCCACGATCGAGCTAACTCCCTAATCTCCTCTAGTTCACCCTCTGCCATCTTATCGAGATTTTTTAAAATAAAACTCATCCGACCCTGAGTAGTTAACTTTTCGCGGTGACGATCGAGGAAGTCCCAATAAAAGTAATTAAATGGACAGGCTTTTTCACCAATCCGCGATTTGAAATCATACTGACAATTTTTGCAATAATCACTCATTTTATTAACGTAATTTGCAGAAGACGCATAAGGTTTTGAGGCGAGTAATCCACCATCGGCATACTGTCCCATCCCAATTACATTCGTTTGCATCACCCAATCATAGGCATCAATATAAGCGGAGTGAAACCAATTTTCAATTTCTTGGGGATTGTAGCCTGCAATTAAAGCAAAATTATTCAAAATCATTAAGCGCTGAATGTGGTGATTGTAGCTGGTGCGCTCGACTTGACTGAGACATTGCTTTAAACAATTCATTGTTGCTTTGGTTGAATCCCAAAAGAAATCTGGCAAGGGTTGCTGATGATCAAACCAATTGGATTCGGCGTAAGGAATCTCACGATCGTCGTCACTCGTAAACGCATAAATCCCACGCATGTATTCTCGCCACCCAATCACCTGCCGAATGAATCCTTCTACACTATTAATCTCTAGATCATCGCGAGAATTATATTCAGATTCAACCCGTTTTACGACTTCGATCGGAGTCAATAACCCCAAATTCAAATAGGGCGATAACATTGAATGCCATAGCGTATCTTGACCTGTGACCATGGCATCTTCGTAGGGACCAAAGGTGGAAAGTCGGGTTGCGATGAAGGTGTCGAGGACTTGTAGAGCTTGCGATCGGTTGACCGCCCACCCAAATTCTTCAGCGCTTCCATGGGTTTTAATTTGATTTGACTGCGACAGAGTTTGTACTTTTTTGAGTACCGTTTGAACAATCTTGTCGGGTTTAAACCATTTGGCGATCGGAGGCTTGAAGGTAGGATCATTTTTCTTGGGTGGTTTACGGTTTTCCTTGTCAAAATTCCATGCACCGCCGACGGGTTTTCCTTTCTCATCCATTAACAGATCAAAGCGTTTGCGACTTTCTCGATAAAAATCTTCCATTAACAATCGTTTTCGAGGTCCAGCCCAGGTTTTAAACTCGTCTTCAGTCCACATAAATTGATTATTTGGAACTAGAATAATCTCACAAGAAAGCTCAAGATCTGCAATCAAATTTGAAAATGGTTTATCGACCGGAGCCATCACTCGTAATTCTGTAATTCCCTCAGTTTTAACCCAGTCTCGCAAGCCTTCAGAAAACCGATCGCATTCACAATACGTCACGTCAAACCCTCGATCGCGCAGTGTTTCGGCAAAGTGACGCATGGCAGACCAGACTAATACCAATTTTTGTTGGTGGTAAGGTCGGACGCGAATGTGATCGATTGATTCAATTAGAATGACAGGCGTAGATTGTTTAATATTTTTTTGTTTAGTATTTTTTTGTTTAGTATTTTGTAGCGCAGCTTGATCCAACCAAAGCTGATCGCCCAATACCCAAACGCCTACTGTCATTCAGTTTCTTCCTGTTGTGGTTTAGTTAAAATCAATTGAATTGCTAATCCAGTTAACCCAACGGCAGCCAAGGCAAAGATTCCAGTTCCAAGAGAACTCATCCCAACCACTAAGGTTCTGACGGCGGTGGACATCCGAATGACGATCATGTTGGGCGAATCAATGGGTGTAGTCGCAAAACTAATAGCGATCGAATTGGTTAATTGCCACATTAAAGACCCAATAAATCCAGCCACGATCGCCCCCAGTAGGCAACGCAAGGGAGTCGGCGGTTTACGCGTTGGATCATCGCTGAGGG
>JAYUEW010000275.1:0-1938 GCA_043739045.1 Synechococcales cyanobacterium | reverse complement strand
CAATCAATTACTTGATGCAATTCCAACAATACTGAAAGACCACTCACCAAAACCATCCTTAGTCCATGGAGACCTTTGGGGGGGAAATATAGGAGCATTGGCCACGGGAGAAGTGGTGATATTCGATCCGGCAGTCTATTGGGGCGATCGGGAAGTGGATGTGGCAATGACAGAATTGTTTGGTGGATTTGGTTCAACATTTTACCGAGGGTATGAATCGATTTACCCGATCGTCCCTGGATTTGCTAAACGAAAAATTCTTTATAATCTGTATCACATTCTAAATCATTATAATTTGTTTGGCGGTAGCTATGAGGGACAAGCCGATCGAATGATGGCATCACTCTTGAATTGAGTTATTTTCAACTTGTGGGAATTCTTCAGGATTCGGTTGCCATAGACATTGTTTGAAGTTTACCCGGCCTGATTTATTAAATTCAACGCCTTCAGATTCTAAAAGCGATCGTTGTAAGTAATCATTCCCCTCACGAAATGGAGATTCAGAGATTTCCCCTTTTGCATTGATCACCCGATGCCACGGCACATCTGCATCCGGTGCAACCCGAAATAAGGCATAGCCCACAACCCTTGCTTTTCGCTGCATTCCCGTCAAATTTGCAATCTGACCATAGGTCGCTACTTTTCCATAGGGGACCAGCTTTACGGTTTCATAGATTTGTTCATAGGTATTCATGTCTTACTCCATCAATCGCTGTGCTAAATCCAAATCAAAGAATGTCGCATCCCCAATCAAGTCTCTAGCCGTTCCACCCGTCACCTGAAATGGATTCTCCGCATCCCCCAATCCGTCAATCACTAAAGCCGCCGATCGAAATTCTTGTCCTCGCGTATAGTCATTCCAAGTCACAACGGTCTTCAGTCCTGCCGCAGTCGCCGATCGTAATCCCTGCTGAGAATCTTCCACAACCAAACAGGTTTCGGGATCAAGTTCTAATTCACGAATCACATGTAAATAAATATCAGGCGCTGGTTTTTTTGCTGGAACAATGTCCCCCGCTGCAATCAAATCAAACCATTCTGGACTATTCATATCCAAAGCCGTTTGCAATAATGTCATTACACTGCCGACAGAACTCGTCGTTGCGATCGCCAGCTTCACGCCCGATTCCCGCGCGTCTTGAATCAACCGCCGAATTCCAGGCCGCAATCCAATTGAGCCATCTAAAACCAATTGACGATAAAAATCTTGTTTCAACGCATGTAATTCCGACGCAAAGGTATTCATATCTGTGGGCGATCGGAAATTGGGCATAAACCGATCGGCATAATAGGCAATCCGCTCCTTACCACCCGCCACATCCAAGAGCTTGCCATATTGCTGCACCGTCCACATCCACCCCAATCCCTTCGCCACAAATGCCCGATTAAATGCCACTCGATGACCATCTCGCTCGGTTTCGGCCAACGTCCCATCCACATCAAAAATTAATGCGCCTAACTTCTTCATAATTTGAGAACTTATTTCAGATCATATTTCTTAATATGTCTATTTTACAGTCTTTAGTCCCAATGAATAGTCTAAAGCATTTTATGTAAAAACACTGACGACAAATAAGGGAAAAGTATGTATTGAAAATCACATTCCTACAATAGAACAATCATAGAGAAATAATCCTGATGAAGGACCGGAATACCTGTAGATAGAGGTGAAGGTGTATTTATCAAACGCGGAAATCTATCCGTAGCATTAAACTCGCTCTACGGAATTTCGACCCAAAGACTCATCAGGGAAGCAAAACTAGCATGAAAAACGAAAAGTGGCTCGATGTAACAGAATATGCACTCCTCGCGGGATCTGGCCTGGGTTCGATCGCATCCATTGCCACCCAACAAATTGCCTACATCGCTGCCCCCGTCTCGTTTCTCATGATGTTAAACATGGTCAACCGTCAACGTATGGATCAAAATGTCTTGAAG
>JAYUEW010000274.1:0-4108 GCA_043739045.1 Synechococcales cyanobacterium | reverse complement strand
TGTTTGTGGGTGCATTGGGTGCCTCGCGACCTAATACTGTGTGGGATACTGGTGGGCGATTATTTGGAATTATTACCTATGCAATTCCATTGTTTTGGTTTGGAATGTTATTGCAATTAGTATTTAGTGTGTGGTGGGGCTGGTTTCCTTTGGGGACGCGCTTTCCAACTACGTTAACTCCACCTGAATCAATTACGGGATTGTATACATTAGACAGTTTACTACGCGGTGATTTTAGCAAATTTTCAACGGCATTGTACTATTTGGTATTACCTGCGGCTTCATTGGGGATATTGATTAGTGGAGTATTTGAACGTATTGTTCGCGTCAATTTAAAACAGGCATTGCAGGCGGAATATGTCGATGCAGCCAAGGCTCGGGGAATTAACGATCGGACTATTCTCTGGAACCATGCCTTTCGGAATACGTTGATTCCAGTGGTGACAATTTTGGGTTTGACATTGGCGGCCATGTTGGGCGGTGCAATTTTGACGGAAGTGACATTCTCTTGGCCCGGTCTAGGCAGTCGGCTGTATAAGGCGATCGGACAACGAGACTATCCAAGGGTGCAGGGGATTGTAGTATTTTTTGCGGCGATCGTGGCCTTGGCCAGTATTGCGATCGATGTGGTTAATGCTTATATTGATCCTCGAATTCGCTATTAGAAATCGTCGCAGGTTGAAAGCTGACCTGCTTTGATGTTCAAGATTTGGGCTGAATTTAGCCACTGTGAATCAAAACTACCGAGATGAGTTGTAGTAATTAAGGTTTGAAACCGATCTTGAATTGTCTCAAGAAGCTGGTTTTGCCGATGAAGATCGAGTTCGGCTAACACATCATCGAGTAATAGAATTGGCGGTTCACCAATTACATCTTCAATCAGTTTAAGCTCAGCAAGCTTGAGGGCTAATACTAAGGTGCGTTGTTGACCTTGGGAACCGTATTGGCGCGCTATTGTATCATTGACAGTAAATTCAATATCATCGCGATGGGGGCCGACTAGAGTTGTGCCTTGGTAAAGTTCTATTGTTCTTTTATCTCGGATTTTATCTAGAAATTGAGATTGAATGGCTTCAGGCGTATTTTGATCTAAATCATTTAAATCTGCATCTACTGAAACATTGGGTTTATAGTTGATTTGCAATTGTTCAGATCTCCCACTAATGGCTTCATGCCAATGTTGGGCAAATGGTAAAAGACGCTGAATCACCCGATCGCGCCGCCGAATCACCCGCGATCCGGCAACGGCTAGTTGAGCATCCCATAGTGCAAGATCATCCGGTTCAAGATCATTGCTAGTATTTTGCACATTTGCTTTGAGGGTTTTCAGTCGAGCATTTCGCTGCCGTAAAATATGGTTATATTGTTGGAGGATGTGGGCGTAAATGGGTTCAAGTTGAATGAGTATTCCATCAATCCAACGGCGACGACAATCTGGCCCACCGCGCACTAAGTCTAAATCCAGGCTAGAGAACTGTACCATATTCAATTTGCCGAGAAAATCCAATTGGCGGCGTTGAGTTAAACCATTTAATGCGACGGTTCGACGACCATTGGCTCGTAATGTAATGGAAAGTTCCAGGCTGCTGTCAAGCCGATCGAGATCGCCGACGATTTGGGCGCTGGTTTCACTGGATTGGATGAGTTCACGATCGCGGCTAGTTCGATGAGATTTCAATGCAGATAGTATTTCAACCGCTTCAATTAGATTAGATTTTCCCTGAGCATTATCACCTAAGATAATTGTTTTAGCAGCCGTGAAGCTTACTCTCTGCTCGGAGTAGTTACGGAAATGACGAAGATTCAGGGATTTTAGATACATGGTGAGTGATCCCCCTAAATCCCCCTTGTAAAGGGGGACTAAGAGATGAATATATGGAACGTACTTCCTCCGGTCCCCCCTTGATAAGGGGGTTAGGGGGATCTCTTATTCAGCGTTACGTCTTCCAATAAACAATTTCTCCATTTCGATCCAGACAAACATCAAGGCACTAAATCCAAAACAAACCATCAATTCAGTAAAGGTCAAGTAATGAGTCCCAAAGAACTTCTGGAATGGTTCGACATAGATTAACAAGAGTTGCAATATCGTTGTTAATCCTACTGATGCCAATACATAGGGATTGGAAAAAGGATTGATCTGAATGGTGAGTTGGGTATTCGATCGAATCGCAACCGCGTGACCCATCTGGGCAAGACATAGTGTTGTGAACACCATTGTTTTCCACCGATCGCCGTCCAAAATTCTGCCATTTTCGGACAGAACACTCAAACAATAGGGTTTGGCCCACAGCATCATGCCGATCGTCAAGATTGCCAAAATAATCCCGACCCGAATCATGTACCAACCCAAGCCCCGTGCAAAGATACTTTCTTTGGGATCATTGGGTGGACGATTCATTACATTAGGTTCGGCGGGTTCAACGGCGAGGGCTAATGCAGGGAGTCCGTCGGTGACGAGGTTCATCCAGAGGATTTGCAATGGAGACAATGGAACCCCGCCGCCCAGTGGAATGGCTGCCGCGATCGTAATCACTTCCCCAATATTTGAACCCAAAATGTATTTGATAAAACGACGGATATTGGTATACACGACCCGTCCTTCTTCAGCGGCTGCAACAATCGTGGCAAAGTTATCATCCAGCAGTACGGTATCGCTCGCTTCTTTGCTTACATCTGTTCCAGTAATCCCCATAGCAATTCCAATGTCGGCTTGCTTCAGCGCTGGCGCATCATTCACCCCGTCACCTGTCATGGCAACAACGTGACCTTTGGCTTGTAAGGCTTGAACAATTCGCAGTTTGTGTTCGGGGGCAACGCGGGCGTAAATGCTGACTTTTTCAACAATTTCTTCCAAGTCGTGATGACTCATTTTTTCGAGTTCTTTGCCTGTCAATACTGGATCACCTGGATTTGCAATTCCCAAATCACAAGCGATCGCCATAGCGGTTAATTGATGATCGCCCGTAATCATCACTGGACGAATCCCCGCCGATCGGCACTTCCTTACGGCCTCACGCACTTCAGGACGAGGCGCATCTAACATATCAACTAGGCCGAGCCAAATTAATTCAACCTCAGTTTGTTTTTCGTCGCCGCTTTGAGGGCAAGTATTCAATGGGCGATAGGCAAATCCTAGAACTCGCAGTCCATTGGCGGCGAGTTTATTGTTGCGATCGAGAATTGCGGTTCGTGCTGCATCGTTGAGCAACATTACCGATTCACCTACTTGAATTTGAGTACAGCGCTCCAAAATCAATTCAGGAGAACCCTTTGAAAACAATAGATAGGGAGCCGCCAAAATGCCCGTTTCGCGCTGCATAATTTGGGCCGTATCTTGAACAATTGTACTCATCCGTTTACGTTCAGATGTGAATGGAAATTCCATTACACGGGGCAGCTTTGCGTTCCATTGGTCTGCTTCAAACCCTGCTTTCGCAGCGGCAACGACTAATGCGCCTTCAGTTGGATCGCCTAGAATGTCCCAACTTCCGCCATTGTTTTGTAACACAGCATCATTGCAAATGGCACAGGCGAGTAAGATCGATCGGATTTCAGGTTGATCCATTGGATCAATTGTGTTGCCTGCAATGGTGAATTTTCCATTCGGCTTATAGCCTTCGCCACTAATTCGAGGTTCAATTGATGCGGTATGTAATCCCTCTACCACCATTTTGTTTTGGGTTAGGGTTCCGGTTTTGTCTGAACAAATAGTGGTGACTGAACCTAGGGTTTCAACAGCGGGCAATTTGCGAATTAAGGCATTGCGTTTAACCATGCGCTGAGTGCCTATTGCCAAGGTTACGGTAATCACCGCAGGCAAGCCTTCAGGCACGACGGCAACGGCCATGGAGAGGGATGTTTCGACTAATTCTTGAAAACGAAGGAGTTCAATTTTTCCGGTGGTAATCCAGTAGTAAATCATCCCAAATAAAATGATGATTCCGACCAAAGTCATGGACCCGGAAACTAATACATTGCTCAATTGGTCCATCCGCTTTTGCAGCGGTGTGGGTTCGGTTTCCACCGCTTGAAGCATTGTGGCAATTTTCCCCAATTCAGTAGCCATTCCGGTACGAGTGACCACCACCGTGCCCCGGCCCTGAAG
>JAYUEW010000273.1:0-9004 GCA_043739045.1 Synechococcales cyanobacterium | reverse complement strand
GCATTCCTGGAGCCACAGCACGGAAGGTAAAATAAGCCACAAAAAGACCGACAAAAATCATGCCTTCTGCAATCAGAAACATATACAATCCCAAAAGTCGATGATCGGGATGGGGATGGTGGTGTTCTGTGGTGGCTATTGTTGTGGCTGTGAGGTGGGTCGAGGTTGTAGTCGTCATAATGGCATTTAGGTGATTAGTATTTAAGGAATGGATGGATTAGGTACTAACAGGCTCCGGCTGCGGGGTAGATATTAAGACCGGAGGTTTGCCATACGCATAAGGATGACAGGCTGGAATTGGGTCAACAGCAAAATTTTCCACAGGTGGCGGAGAACTCACACTCCATTCCAACGTCAATCCATTCCAAGGATTAGCCGGAGCACGCTCGCCCCAGAACCAACTGCGAATTGCATTAATTAAAAAGGGAACAGTAGAAACGGCAAGTAATAAAGTTCCGATCGAACAAATCATATTGATCGTCGCGTACTTCGGATCATATTCAGCAATCCGACGATTCATTCCATCCAATCCCAGCTTATGCATTGGCAAGAACGTCAGGTTAAAACCAATGAAGTTTAAAGCAAAGTGAATTTTACCTAGCTTCTCATTCAACATTCGCCCCGTAATTTTCGGGAACCAATGATACATTCCGGAATACAACCCAAACACACTGCCACCAAACAATACATAGTGAAAATGAGCCACAACAAAATAGGTGTCATGAACATGGATGTCAAACGGAACCGCCGCCAACATCACACCACTAATTCCCCCAATCACAAACATTGAGACAAAACCCATCGCAAATAGCATCGCACTATTGAGCTGAATCTTGCCGCCCCACATGGTCGCGACCCAGCTAAAGACTTTAATCCCAGTCGGAACTGCAATCACCATTGTGGCAAACATAAAGAACATTCGCAGCCAAGGAGGTGTGCCGCTGGTGAACATATGGTGGGCCCAAACAATTAAGCCTAAAAAGCAAATAGCAATACTGGAATATGCGATCGCCCGATAGCCAAAAATTGCTTTACGCGAATGGACTGGAATGATGTCTGAAATCATCCCAAACACAGGCAAAATCATAATGTAAACGGCGGGATGAGAGTAGAACCAAAACATATGCTGGTAAACGATCGGATCGCCGCCGCCCGTGGGATTGAAGAATGAGGTTCCCACCACTAAATCAAAGGAAAGTAAAATCAACGCCCCAGCTAATACTGGAGTCGAAACCAACGCCAAAATTCCGGTCGCCAGTGATGCCCAACAAAAGAGCGGCATATCATTCCAGCCCATCTGCGGCACGCGCATTTTCCAAATCGTGACAATGAAATTAATTGCACCCAAAATCGACGACGTACCCAACAGCAACACACTCAGAATCCAAATCAGCTCTCCCGCTACCGGACCCATCGTGGACAGGGGTGGATAGGATGTCCAACCCGCCGAAGCCGGACCCACAAAAAAGCTACTCATCAACAGCAATCCAGATGGCGGCAACATCCAAAATGCAACTGCATTCAACCGAGGAAACGCCATATCCCGCGCCCCGATCATCAAGGGCACTAGGTAATTAATAAACCCTGCTGTCGAAGGGACAATCCATAAAAAGATCATCACCGTGCCATGCAGCGTAAACAAACTGTTATACAGCTCAGGACTCACAAAGTCTGATGCCGGAGTCGCCAGTTCAGTCCGCACCGCCGCCGCCAATGCACCACCAATCAAATAAAAGAAGAATGATGTGACTAAATACTGAATCCCAATCACTTTATGATCATGACTAAATCCAAAGTACTTTCGCCATTCGGGTTTAGGCCGATCGCCCCCACTAGGAGTCGTATCATTTGAAATCTGAGTTAAGGTCGTCATACTAAAACCATCAATAGAATAAAACAATCAGACTAATTCAGTGATTCTCAGTTCCTAGCTCTGTTGCTGTGCCTGAATGGCTTGTATGTGTTCCACCGTCACTCCCAATTTTTTGGCATAGGGGGCGAGATATTCGGTATCACTCAAAAGTTCAGGATAAAGCGCTACCGTCGAGACGGGATTTTTTGAATCTGCACTGTGATTTTGTTCTTTCATCGCCACTGCTTGTTCCCCAAGCCATATATTGTAGTCACGCTCGGATTGCACAACCACTTCCGATCGCATGACCCCGTGGTATGCCCCACACAGCTCCGCACAAATCAACGGATATGTCCCTTCAACTGTAGGGCTAATCCGAATCGGAATCGTCCGTCCAGGAACGGCATCTTGTTTAATCCGAAACTCTGGAACCCAAAATGCATGGAGTACATCCATAGCCGTAAGATTCAGAATAATATCGCGTCCAACGGGCAAATGAAGCTCCCCAGTCGTAACCTCTGTCCCGACATAATTAAACAACCAAGCAAACTGCATACCAGACACATTAATCGTTACAGCACTGTCATCAGCGGCTAGAGGCATTGCCATTCCCGGCATCTCAGCATTCATCACGGCTGCTTCTTGAATACCGTTGGATTGCATCTTCTGCTTTTTATTAGAGATCTCTTGATGAACGCCTTGATGAGAGCTATGGTCCATCGGATTTAATCCACCGATCTGCTCATAGATATCAAAGCTGTAGAGCGACAACGCCAAAACAATCACCGAGGGAATCGCCGTCCAGACAATTTCGAGGGGAATATTCCCATGGACGTACTTCGCATCGGTATCATCACCCTCTTGGCGCTGATAGCGAAAGGCTATAAACAAAATAGCACCCTGTACGAGAATGAAAATCCCCGTACTAATCACCATCATCACATTAAACAGATCGTCAATCAGAACTGCTTCTTTTGACGCTGCGAGCGGGAGTAGGTGATGGTTGTAGCCATACCACAAACTAACCAGCGTTAGTCCAATCCCAAATAGCAACGTAATAATTTGACTTGGAACATTCACTGCACATACTCCTTAGACAGATCGAGAGAAATACTAGCGCAGCTTGATGCGTGTTCAACTTTCCATATAGCTATTAGAGCCTAATGCAGTTTCACAAAGTTGAGGCTCAGAACAAGTGAAACTTACGATTTTCTTCAGGATCACTGAACCATAGTTGCAATTTGTAACAATTTTCAGGACAAAACTTGAAGATTATCTAAATATTCATCCTGTTTTAGCAATTTATCGTTCACAGTGCTAAGAGTTTGAGACAGAAAGATCGAATACGTGATCATTTTTCACAATTTGGAAATTACTGCCTCAACAGATTTACAACATGACACCCCTATTAATAAATGGATGGCAGAAATGACATCTAACATGATATCGACAACGAGTACGATCGCGCCTTCTGCGACAGACACCAGTCATAAGACAAGCACCAGTAGACAAAATTCGGTATTACAGCGACGCATGGCCCAAGGTGTTTTTGGTCTGGCGATCGCAGTCCTCGGGCTAATGGCGCTAGGGAGTGCAACGCGGGTAATGAACGCGGGCTTATCCTGTCCCGACTGGCCTCTATGTTATGGACAGGTCTTGCCCAGCCAGCAAATGAATCTTCAGGTGTTTCTGGAGTGGTTTCATCGGCTGGTGGCGACGACCATTGGTCTGGCAACTCTGGGCTTTTTTGTTACGAGTCTTTGGCAAAGACGACAGCTTTCACCTGGGTTTCCCCAAGCGCTCGGGTTTGCGGTTTTGGTGGTGTTGATGCAGGGCGTTTTGGGCGGTTTGACCGTCACTCAGCTTTTACGATTTGATATTGTGACGGCACATTTGGGGACGGGATTGTTCTTTTTTATGACGCTTTTGACGATCGCTATTTTCTTTTTTCCATTTAATACTTCTGTTAATTATGCTCTTCCAACCTATCTGTGGAAGGTAGGTTTGTTTGCAGTTGTATGTATTTATGGTCAAAGTCTAATGGGCGGAGTTGTAGCATCGCGTTGGGCATTGCACCAATGCTTCGGTCAACAGCAACTTTGTACGGTGATGAATAGTCACCTTTTGGGCGTGATCCCCGCAACATTGTCTGCGATCGGAGTAATTACATCTGCCTTGCGAACCCACACATTGCCCAAAGTTTTGCGTTACCTTGTTTATGGAACAGGACTATGTCTAACGCTTCAACTTCTACTCGGATACGCCACATTTAGACTTCATTTACAAGTTGAAACCCTAACGATTATGCATCAATGTGTAGGTGCGATATTGCTTGGAACGGTAGTCTCTTTCACCGCAGCAACTTATCGGATGACGGCCTATCACCCGACGACCTCTCGGATGACTCATGTGTGATCCTGTCTAATTATTCATCTACTAAAAATCACACTTAATTACCACCATGATGAATCTTTCTGAACCCATCATTCTTTCTGAACCCATTAGTGTTTCCGACGATCGGCTAAATAAGACTTTTACCGATGTGATCACCAGCTACTATCAACTCACTAAGCCTCGGATCATCTTGCTCCTGCTAATCACGACAGCCGGGGGAATGTGGATTGCTGCTGATGGTCAGGTTGATCCCAAATTAGCGTTTGTCACCTTGTTTAGCGGCGCTTGTGCATCGGGTGCTGCCAACACTATGAATTGTTTGTACGATCGTGACATTGACGCAGTGATGGTTCGCACCAGCAAACGCCCCTTACCGTCTGGCCGAGTCAGTCCTCGGGATGCCATGATTTTTGCGGGTACTTTAACGATTCTTTCGTTCACCCTGTTGACCTATTTTGCCAATCTTTTAAGCGCACTGCTGTCGATGTCGGGCATCGTGTTTTATGTATTGGTCTACACCCATTGGCTCAAGCGTCACAGTACTCAGAACATCATTATTGGTGGGGCAGCGGGTGCTATTCCTCCCTTGGTCGGCTGGGCTGCGGTCACGGGGAGTTTGAGTCTTCCGGCTTGGATGCTGTTTGCGATTATCTTTTTGTGGACCCCCCCACATTTTTGGGCTTTAGCCATTATGATTCGCGATGATTATGAATCGGTCAAGGTGCCCATGTTGCCTGTTGTCTTTGGGAATAAAGTTACGAGTCAAGAGATTTTGTATTACACCCTGGTTTTGATTCCGGCGACGTTAGTTCTGGTCTATCCGTTGGGTGTGATGGGTGCGCTGTATGGAACAATAGCCCTTATCTTGGGTATTATATTCGTGAAAAAATCTTGGGAATTAATCAAACAGCCCGAAGATTACCAAACGGCCCGATCGTTGTTTAAGTACTCAATTGTTTACATGATGCTGTTGTGTGCGGCTATGATGGTAGATAGCTTGCCAGTTTTCAATCAAATGAATGCGCAATTTTTAGATTGGATTATGTCTGCACCTTCAGCCTAGTCATCTAAACCTAAATCCCCAAAGAGTTATCTGTGGAATCATTTGTGAGTTAGTCATGAGTATTGCAATTGACAACGAAATTCAGGTTAAAACTAGTAATAGTGGCGTGAATTCAAATGAAATAGCGATCGTTATCCAAAATCTAAAAAAGCGATACGGTACTGTTGACGCGGTAAAAAATGTATCGCTGGAGGTGGTGGCTGGTGAAATCTTCGGATTGCTTGGACCCAATGGTACGGGAAAAACCACGACACTACGATGCCTTTGTACCTTGGTTCAACCCGATGAAGGATTGTTAGAAGTCTGTGGGATTTCCGTAACTCAAAATCCTGCCGCCGTTCGTCAACGTCTGGGATATGTCGCTCAAGAAGTGGCGCTGGATAAAATGATGACGGGTCGCGAATTGCTGGAAATGCACGGTGATTTATATCATTTGTCTAAAGGCCAACGGACCGATCGGATTCAATCTGTGCTGACCACTTTAGATCTTATGGAATATGCCGATCGATTGATTGGTACGTATTCTGGAGGATTAAAAAAACGTCTGGATCTCGCGGCTGGATTGCTCCATAATCCACAAATCCTAGTTCTTGATGAACCCACTGCCGGACTTGATATTGAAAGTCGTCAAATCATGTGGACCTTAATTCGACAATTGAAACAATCGGGCACCACGATTTTAATTACCAGTCATTATCTCGAAGAAATTGATGCATTAGCCGATCGGGTTGCTATTCTCGATGGCGGTACGGTGATTGCATCGGGAAGTCCGCAGGATCTTAAAAAATCTATTGGCGGCGATCGGGTCACACTGCGAATTCGGGAATTTACGACTTTCTCTGAAGCCACTCAAGTTCAAGAACAGTTGCTAAAACTTGATGTGGTTAAATCGGTGACGCTGAATGAATTTCAAGGGAACTCATTGAATCTCGTGGTTAAATCGCAGTCTGACGTACTAGCCCAAATCGAGTCTGAGTTAAATGCGCTAAATTTACCCATTTTTGGAATTTCCCGATCGCAGCCTAGCTTAGAAGATGTTTATTTAGCTGTAACGGGAAAATGTGTCAGCGAATCTTTAAACTAGTAGGAATATCCCTGTGCTGTGAGAAATGCGCTATCACCAAACTAGACCTTTAAGGAATTCAAACCAATTATGACTCAATCTACTCGCACGTCCCAATTAACCGAGGCATCCCAATTTGATTATCCAGATCTAAATCTATCTATCAAAATCTCTCATTTCATTCAAGAAACGCTTGCTCTGACGAAACGTTTATTCATTCAACTCATTCGTCGCCCTTCCACCTTAATTGCCGGATTAGTGCAGCCTTTGATGTGGTTGGTATTGTTTGGGGCGTTGTTTCAGAATGCACCCGATGGCTTTATGGGTACATCTGGCCAATATCAAAAATTTTTAGGCGCTGGAGTAATTGTATTCACGGCATTCGGCGGCGCGTTGAATGCAGGGTTGCCTGTCATGTTCGATCGGGAATTTGGGTTTTTGAATCGGCTTTTAATGGCTCCATTAGTCTCCCGATCGTCCATTGTCGTTGCTTCCGCTATTTTCATAATGGCCCTGAGTTTGCTTCAAACCATCGTCATTATGGGGACCATTGCAACCCTAGGGGCGGGATTGCCCAATGTATTGGGAATTTTGGTGATCATCGCCATTGTGATGGTACTAGTACTCGCTGTCACCTCATTATCATTAGCATTGGCCTTTAGTTTAAAAGGACATGTGGAATTAATTGCAGTTATTTTAGTCACAAATTTACCCCTACTCTTCGCTAGCACGGCCCTCGCCCCGATTAGTTTTATGCCCGCTTGGCTCCAATGGATTGCGCTGCTGAACCCGTTGAGCTACGCCATCGAACCCATCCGTTATATTTACCAACATCCCGATTGGAGTTTGAATGCGATCGCTATTGTGGCTCCTTGGGGTTCGGTGTCATTGATTGGGTGTTTGGGATTGCTCAGTGGATTTGCTGCCGTTAGTTTGTACTCGATTCAACCGCTACTAAAACGATCGCTCGGTTAAATGATTCAGGTATTTGTTTAACTCACCCTCAAGCAATGGGTAATCATTTGACCAATGCCATAAATCTCACGCATGACTAAATTCTGATAATTAGAAGGATGTTAGACTAAAATTAAGATTGTGCGGGTTCAGAGCAGTTTACCTGAGGCATAACTGGTCTCGCTGAGTTCTTTTCCACGATTATTACTTTGATGAGTGTTTCTCATGTCTATATTCTCTCTCTCAAAATTCTTCTCTACGGCGTTGTTGGGTATTGTTTTACTTCCCCTCATACAAGCCCCTGCGATCGCTGATGAGCCAGCCCAAGCGCCCATTTTGCCCGTCGGGGATCTGCGCCCTGAAGCCACTACTGATCCGTTTTCGACGCGGGGCGACAATAGTAGTGCGATTATGGGTTTGATTCACCGGGTGATGCGGGGTGATGGAAATATAGATCGGGCCGCTGAAGCTGAATCCCGACGGGAAAATATTAATGATGCTACTTCGGACTTCTTTGCCAAACGCAATCAACTTCTAAAGCCAAAATCTGCGGCTCTTCCTGGTTCTATTCTTGTTCCTAGCGGGATTGCTCCCCTCCCAACCGCAGCCCCATCATCGGGAACGCTTCGTCACAATTTTGCCATCTTCTAGATCTGTGACCCGATCCGCCACATCTAAAATACGTGGATCATGGGTGACAATTAATACGGTTCGACCACTGGTTTTTGCTAGACTTCTCAGGAGTTCAATAATGGCGTGACCGTTCTGGGAGTCGAGGGCGGCGGTGGGTTCGTCGGCCATAATGAGTTGCGGATTTCCGGCTAGGGCACGAGCAATAGCGACCCGTTGTTTTTGGCCGCCCGATAAGTCTTGGGGACGATGGTTGCAGCGATCGGCCAGTCCGACTTGATTCAAGAGTTCGATCGCTTGTCTACGGGCTTGGTGGATGCCTTTTAGATGAAACGCCACTTCCACATTTTCACAGGCGGTTAAGGCCGGAAATAAATTAAAGCCTTGAAAAATAAATCCTAAATGTTGAAGTCGGAATGCCGCTAAACGAGGGCGTGAAAATTGAGTGATTTCTTCACCTAAAAGATGGACTTGACCACTGGTTGGGGTCAATAGTCCGGCTAGAATTGACAGCAGTGTTGTTTTTCCAGAACCCGACGGACCCATTAAAAGATGGACTTCGCCAGATTTCACCGTCAAGCTGACATCCTGAAGGGCATTAAACTCTTCCCCTCCATTGCGATATACCAGATTAATGTGGCTGGCGACGATCGCTGTTTCTTTAGCCATCACCCGCACTGGAGTTGATGGCGATGGGGCCGTTTTTCCAAAAAATCGCTTGAAGTCGATCGCGGTCATATCAGCACCGCCCCTCAAGTAAGCAGATCATTACACATGCACACATACAAACATTACTAATCACAACGTTATTGATAATTTCACCTTAATCCTTCAATCTTCAGGACGTTAATTCTGTATTTTAAACTCTTAATTCTTTAATTATCCTCCTACATCGAGACGCATTGAGTCATGCAAATGTTTCAGAATAACTTTTCCCTAATTTTTAGGATTTAAAGACGATCGCCGGATCTAGCCGTGTCACCTTTTGGACCGCAAAAATGGCCGAACCCATACACATCACCACGGTCAAAAGTAGTACTGCTGCTGC
>JAYUEW010000272.1:0-8553 GCA_043739045.1 Synechococcales cyanobacterium | reverse complement strand
AATTTGATAGGTGCGATCGTTGGGTTTCCAAAAGTATTCCATATCACGGACGGGCATACTATTAGAAATGAACAATGGTGTGTTTGATGGGAGAACCTGCGAGAGGAGCCAAGCGGCTTTGCCCTCGAAAAGATTAGTAGTGGATTGGAGGAGACGATCGATCGTCTGGCGAGTTTGATTTTCTGCCATTTCCCAAGCGTTTGAATAGGTTGAATCTTGAGTTTGTGACGAATTTTCTAATAAATTTGCAAAATTAGTTACAGATGTCAAACAATTATGAGTTTTTCCATGAAGTGAGTCAAGAGACCGATCGCTTTCGTCAATAATCCAGGTTTCGATCAGATTCGTATCTAACCATTGACGTAGTATTTTACTAGTGGGCATTTCTCCAATACGAAGAACAAAGTCAGGTTTTAATGATTGTGCTAATTTTGGATTTCGTAAAATGGTGTCGTAGGTGGAAATGAGATTACGATCGCAAAGATGATCATAATTACGAACGGGAGATAAGGCTTCGGCTAATACTGTAAAGCCTGTGAGCTTTGAGATTTTGGCGATCGCCCTAACATAGGCTTCTGGGGCTTCTGGTTGGGCTACTCCTGCAATAATAATGCCACGTTTTGAATTTGGCAGCTTGATTGATTGGTGAAGCTGTGGTTTGGTGAATGGTTGTAAATGATCAAAGAAATCATCGGGGAGCCGATCGCACCAAAGTTCAACGTCTGGATCTACGATCGGGGCCAAGGGATCCCGAAATGGAATATTGATATGAACAACGCCAGAAATTGGGTAGAGACATTGTTGATAGCATTGGGCCGATCGTTGGCGAACATATTGTAGTCGCGATACATTTAATTCCGGCATTGCCAATTCTGTAGAGTAATTGGGAAAATTACCAAATAGTTTTTGTTGTTCGATCGCTTGTCCTGCATTACAGTCGCGCAATTCGGGTGGCCGATCGGCAGTCAAGACCAAAAGCGCCACGCGGCTTTCGCGCGCTTCAATGACGGCTGGGTAAAAGTTTGCTCCGGCTGTCCCCGATGAACAAATTAAAACAACTGGACGATGAGTTTGTTTTGCAATTCCTAATGCGAAGAAACTGGCCGATCGTTCATCTAATATGGGAATGGTTTCAATTTGTGGATGTTGGACAAAGGCTATAGTTAAAGGAGCTGACCTTGATCCAGGACAAATGATTGCGGTTTTTAATCCACAATGCACGAGGGTTTCGGCAATGATGGAAGCCCAGAGAGTATTGAGATTGCGTGAATCGAAAAGTGTGGTCACGGGATTTGTTTTGATGTTTCATTTGATTAGAACCGATCGGTTTAATTTTTACAAGATGAAGAAATCCTCAGCGATCGTCTGGAATTTAGAGATTTTATAGGTAGAATACTCCCGTAGATTAGCGATTGAGGGATGCCACTAATGCCCCCAGCCACAATGTTTGAAGCAGCTTCTCCATTGATTTGCCAAAGGGCACGGCTCGCTTCCTGACGCACTAATTCATGTTCACTTCGACAAATAGTAATCAAATCGAGCACCGCTTCTTTTGCCCCACTCCCGATCGAACCCAAGGTAATCGAACCCAAGGTATAAGCTGCCACCCATCGCACTTACCAATCTTCATCCTGAAGTACCTTACGCAACGCCGGAGCAGCAGAATTTGCACCCTCTTCAAAGTTTGCCATAGTTAGACTTTAGAATGCCCACCATTGCATCGCCATACCACCATAGGCAACCTAAAATCTTCCTCACAACGTAAAATTAGGATGATTTATAGGGGTTCTAACCCGATCGATTAGTACGATCGTTGTCTTAAATTAGGACTTAAATTGAGTGCTTCCCTTATCTAAATTGATCCACCCTATGCGTGATTACAAGTTCCTAACCATGGTTTACGATCTAGAAATTCTTACAATCTGTGATTACCATGAGTCTTTTTGAGCAAATTCTCGGTGCAGTTAACAATCCTGGGCAACAAGGTTCCATGGATCAACTCGGTAGCTTAGTGAACATGGCACAGCAAGTAAGCGGTCAAAATGGCATTGATCCGGCCATGACCCAAACCGTGATGTCGATGTTGGGCGGTGCGATTCAATCTGGGCTACAAAATCATCAAGATGCCAACGGCTTCGATGCCACGGAAGGTCTCGTGCAAGAACTCGGTTCATCCGCCACGGCCAACTCTGGCGCGATCGCATCTTTAATTCCTATGGATGTGCAGCAACAAATTTGTGGGGCAATTGCTCAGCAAACGGGTCTAGATGCAGGAATGATACAGGGACTATTACCTAGCCTGATCCCCATTGTCATGAAGATGCTCCAAGGCGGCGCGGTTCAAGGGGGCAGTAGTAATCCGTTGTTGAGTATGTTCTTGGACAAAAACCAGGACGGCAATCTAGATATGGGTGATGCCATGAGTCTGGCAATGGAGTTCATGAAAAATCGATAACTAAGGGTCTGCTGTGTAGTTCACAGGTAACCTGTCTACACCAAAACTTAGGGAAAACTGCCATACAACCCAGTCTCAAGTCTTCGGAAAACGGCCTGCAACGTCAGTCTTCCACCCACCAAAATAGTGGAAGACTTTCCGCATCGACATGGATTAGCTTAGGGAACAACTCTAACGAGGATCCTTGGGCTTTGCTTTATTAACCTTAAGTAAGCGACCCATCCACTCTGATCCATCTAGCTTTTCGATCGCTAGGTCTTCCTCTGCCTCCGTGTCAAGATCCACGAATGCGAACCCACGTTTTTTGCCAGTTTCCCGGTCCATGGGTAAGCTGACACGTTTTACAATGCCATACTCACCAAATACTTCACGGACATCCTCTTCGGTCGCTTGGAAGGACAAATTGCCGACGTAAATAGCCACAATACTCTCCGTATCCTACTGAAATCTGAGTAATCAACAAGAAGCGATAATTTCTATAATCGCCTGCATGTTTGCAGACCATTATAGCGAGTTATTTTCATCAGGGGCGCAACAAACTACAGAAAGACGCAACTATTTGTTTAGAGAGCTTGCAAAGGTAGGGTTAAAGCCTTCAAACTTGGGCAACGATCGCTCCTCTAGGCAGAGATTGGTCGAACTCACGTTCAAAACACTGATAAGAAGTCCCATTTTGCTGAAACTCTATTCTTTGCAACAGGTTATTCTTTCCTTAACCTATCCTTTAGGATGGTCAAGTAGGTTTATCTGTAATATTCGATACTGAAAATATTCTATGACTTTACCTTCTCGATTGTTTCAATCCTTGACTTCCCCCAAAGGATTGCTCTCTATTCTTCCTATTGGGATTGCATTGGGCTTGGCGGCTTGTTCTCCCCAAACTCCCACAGCGGCTCCCGGTGCAGCAAAACCTGACACTGCAAACACATCTCCAAAGTCAGGTGGTGCAACTGTGGCGATCTCTGGTGCGGGTGCAACTGCTCCTAATCCTCTATACCAAGCTTGGTTTGCGGCCTACAACAAACAAAACCCCAATATTCAAATTAGCTATCAGTCTGTCGGCAGCGGTGCCGGTGTAAAGCAGTTCCTAGCTCAGACGGTTGACTTTGGTGCGACTGATTCTGTCTTGAAGGATGATGAGCGTACACAGTATCCTGCTGCTGCGGGTAAACCTGTTCAAGTGGCTTCTACGGGTTTATTTTTGGTATTCGCTTACAACCTTGACGGCGTGAAGGATCTTAAGCTCTCCCGTGAGGCTTATTGCGGCATCGTCGATGGTTCCATCAAAAAGTGGAATGACGAGAAAATCAAAAAGGATAACCCCACTGCAACCTTGCCAGATGCAGATGTGACATTTGTCCACCGATCGGATGGTAGCGGTACAACTTCTATTTTCACGAAGCACCTTGTTAAAGCTTGCCCCAACTGGAAAGCAGGCGCAGATAAATCTGTCGAGTGGCCTGTGGGAACTGGAGCTAAAGGAAATGAAGGCGTAGCGGCGGCCATTCAGCAAACTAAGGGGGCGATCGGCTATACCGAATTCTCAAATGCTAAGAGCGGAAATCTGGTGATGGCGACCCTGCAAAATAAGGCGGGTGACTTCGTTGTTCCTACTCCTGAGAACGCCACAAAAGCATTTTCTGGAGTCAAGGTTCCTGACGATTTCGCACTTTCTGTTGCAGATCCTGAAGGAAAGGGAGCTTATCCGATCGTTAGCTTGACTTGGTTGCTCTTCTACGGAACACCCAAAGATGCAGCGAAAGGGGATGCATTGAAGGCATTCACAAAGTGGGCTTTGACTGAGGGTAAACCGTTGGCGGTTGAGTTAGGTTACATTCCGTTGCCTGAGGATCTCGTAGCCAAGGTTGGTGCGGCCTTGGATGCAAAATAATCAAGATGGGCAGGACTATTACATTTCCTGCGTTGTCATGAGTTGATGGCGATTTGAAAATCGATAGATTGGAGAGGTTAGAAATTCTATGCTCTGAACCTATCGATTTTCCCTTAGAGTCCGCTTGAGAAAATTTATTTCCTTGGTATCAAAGAACCCAATCCCCAAATAATTTATATTTTTGTTGACGTACATTTGTTGACGTACAACTGTCACATCTAATGAGAAATCCCTAACTATGGCTATTTCGTCGAACCGAGAAACTGAATCGATGCCCCGCGATCGTAGTCCCTTGGCACAAAAATTAGACAATGCCTTCGTCTGGCTGACGGGTGGATTTGCGTCACTTATTGCATTTTTACTTGTAGCCATTGCCCTTCGCGTGGGGATAGATGCCAGTCCTGCTATGGCAAAATTTGGCCTGGGCTTTTTGTCTGACAGTCGGTGGGATCCGGTTACAAATATTTACGGTGCTTTCCCCCAAATTTATGGCACGTTGGCAAGTTCATTTTTAGCCCTATTTTTGGCAGTGCCGATCGGGGTTGGGGTTGCTATTTTGCTCAGCGAAGACTTTATTCCAGACAAATTTCAACGACCGATCGTCTTTCTGGTAGAACTCCTAGCTGCTATCCCCAGTGTTGTTTATGGACTCTGGGGCATTTTTGTTTTGATCCCCATACTTAGAGACTTAGGTAAGGGCGTTCATCAAACCTTAGGGTGGTTACCGATATTCTCTACCTCGCCTTCTGGACCCGGAATTTACGTCGCTGGAATCATTCTTAGCATTATGATCCTGCCGATTATCGCTGCAATTTCGCGAGATGCCTTGGTTTCTGTCCCGGTTGAGCTGCGGCAGGCGGCCTATGGGCTAGGCGCAACTCGTTGGGAGACCATTCTCAAGATCATTCTACCTACGGCGTTTTCAGGTGTGGTTGGCGGGATTATGTTGGCCCTTGGTCGAGCGATGGGTGAAACTATGGCTGTGACGATGGTGATCGGAAATGCCAGTAGAGCCGATGTTTCGATCTTTGCACAAGGTTCTACGGTCTCGTCATTGCTGGCAAACCAGTTTGCAGAAGCTAGCGGGCTTCAGGTGTCATCATTGATGTATGCCGCACTCGTTCTTTTTGTTCTGACACTGATTGTTAATATTCTTGCTCAAGTTGTTGTGAAGCGCGTCAACCGAATTTAGTCGTTCTTTGAAATCTTATGAATTCAAACTCTCTTTCAACGCTGGATGATTCATCTAGCAATTTAGCCCTAATCAACCGTCTCAAACGGGATCCTCGATCGCCGCGCACCTTATTTAATATCGTGATGACGGGTGTGGTTTTTCTTTGTGCCGTTTGTGCGATCGTTCCTCTTGCGGCGGTACTTTGGTACGTCATTTCACGAGGTGGATCTCGTCTCAGTTTCGACCTGTTTACCCAACTGCCTCCAGCGGCCAATGCTACGAGTGGTGGATTTGGGAATGCTTTCTTGGGCACCTTGACCACGGTTGGAATTGGTGGTGCGATCGCGATTCCCTGTGGGATTTTAGCCGCCATCTTTCTATCGGAGTTCGCCAATGGCACCCGGTTAGCGGATTGGATTGGGTTTTTAACAAATGTATTAAGTGGTGTGCCTTCGATCGTTGTTGGAGTATTTGCTTACTCAATTATCGTTCTTACCACTGGCGGATTTTCGGCAGTAGCGGGTGGATTTGCGCTGGCGGTTTTGATGCTACCGATTATTGTCCGCACCTCCACTGAAGCACTAGCTCTTGTCCCCCAGGAAGCTCGTCAAGCGGCAGTGGGCTTGGGTGCGACTAAGTTTCAGACCGTGGCACGGGTTGTTTTACCTGCTGCAATGCCGCCGATTTTGACCGGGGTGATGTTGTCGGTAGCTCGTGCTTCGGGAGAGACTGCTCCGATGATTTTCACCGCATTGTTCAAAAATTTCTGGGCGCAAGGCATTTGGGAACCGACTGCAACTCTTTCCGTGTTAGTGTTCAATTTTGCGACGGTGCCCTATAAAAATCAACAAGAACTGGCAGCGGCTGGATCTCTGGTGTTGGTCATGCTGGTGCTAGTTGCAAGTATTCTTTCCAGACTTGTTGTAAAACGCAAATAATCAAAGGCTTAATTCTTATGGTTTCTTTAGCTCCAGTTGCAACTTCGACTATTATTAGCGCCAAAGACGCAAATATTTACTACGGAAAATTTTTAGCTGTCCGTGATGTAACGATCGATATTCCAAAAAATTCCATCACAGCCTTCATTGGTCCATCGGGTTGTGGAAAAAGTACAGTTTTACGCTGTTTTAACCGTCTTAATGATTTGATTAAAAGTTTTAAGATTCGCGGCAGCATTCACTACCACGGTCAAGATCTCTATTCTCCTGAAATTGATCCAGTCGCAGTTCGTCGTCAAATTGGGATGGTGTTTCAAAAGCCAAATCCATTCCCAAAATCAATCTATGACAACATTGCCTTTGGGCCTCGCCTTGTGAAATATAAGGGCGATATGGATGAATTGGTTGAACGATCGCTCAAGAGTTCTGCGCTTTGGGATGAAGTTAAGGATAAGCTAAAGGAAAGCGGTTTGGCTCTCTCCGGTGGTCAGCAACAACGGCTTTGTATTGCCCGTGCGATCGCGATGCAGCCCGATGTAATTTTGATGGATGAGCCTTGTTCTGCGCTAGATCCAATTTCTACTCTCAAGGTTGAAGACTTGCTTCAAGAACTCAAGGAAAAATATACGATTATCATCGTCACTCACAACATGCAGCAAGCGTCTCGTGCTTCGGATTACACTGCATTTTTTAATGTAGAACAAACCGATCGGGGACGCACGGGCCATATTGTTGAATACGATCGGACTGAAGTGATCTTCCAAAATCCTCAACAACAGGCGACCCAATCCTACGTCAGCGGTCGATTTGGTTAAAGTATGATGAGCTTGTTGGCAGTTTCCGGTCATAGCCCAGCGTTTAGGAACGTGAACCGATAACTGTTATTGCTGCTAGAAAGTATACCGATCGGATTGAGTTTGCGGCGGACTCTATTGTCAGAAGGGAAAGCACCCAAATCACCGATCGGTCTATCGATTCCCCCAAGATCTTTCAGCGAAATGGCCTGACGATCCTCGATCGGGGTACTTATGAGGAAACTTTCCGTCTATACAACTAGACCGATTTGAAATTTGAACTATTGAGGCGATCGATCTGACCCATTACGATAGAACTTGTAAATCGATTAATGTTCTGATGTGATCAGTACCCTCCGATCGCTAATCTTTTATAACGACTGCGATCGGTCTAGCTGATGCTCACATTTGCTAACGGTTGGTTGAGAGTGCGATCGTGTTACGGGTCTGACGCTTCAGAAAATATTCTCTTAGCAGTTTTTCCACAAGTATTCACAAACATACCGTCAAATGTTCCTCCCACAATCCCTCCGACTAGTGGCACTAATTTCATGAGATTAATTACACCTTTTTCGCCCGCTTTTGTGATTAATCGGAAGCCAATTTTCTTATTGATTTCAATCAAGATCTTTCCAGGTATTTGCTTAATCAAATTCTGAAATACCTTATTCCCAATAACGATACCTGCGGTTTTGAGGATCTCCTCTCCTGCTTCACCCAGTAAACATAACAAAATAGTTGTTCTTACTTGGTCAGAATGGATGTCATAGCCCCGAAGATAAGCAATTGCCGCCGCCGTATTTGCCGAAATTGCATAAGATGCAGCTAATCCTGATGGAATCGTAATAGGCATAGCTGCAATGCCACCTAGTCCAGTAATAAAACCTGTACCAACAGCATGGGTGGTTCTCCAGGCAATAATCGAATTAATCGCATCCTCAACACTAGCGGCACCGTTCAAGTGATCTTTTGCAACCTTCTCCGCAGAGGGTAGGATTCCCAACCCATTGATCCCAGCATCAGCGATCCATTCAAGAGTGGTCTGTATTAGATTACTGTCGTCGTTGCCTGTAGTAGCCATAAAAGTTCAGTGTGCAGGTTGCTTAATGATGCATACCCTTTAGACTGCCCAAATAACATCGCGTAAGTTACCGAATGGCTCGTGTACTATTGTCAAAGCCATTGTCAAGACGGTGATACTTTTCCTATGACTTTCCCAGCCTTCGACGAATTTTGTGAACTTGCAACTCAGGGAAACTTTGTCCCCGTGTATCAAGAGCTTGTGGCCGATCTAGATACAC
>JAYUEW010000271.1:0-2154 GCA_043739045.1 Synechococcales cyanobacterium | reverse complement strand
GTTCACATTTTAAGTTTGCGCCCTCACGTTCCACTCTTCTTAATTATGCTGAGATTTTGAATAGTTCTGACCTGATGGAGAAAGCAACTTCTGATTTATTCTGGGATGAGATTGTTAGTATTACTCCAATCGGAGAAGCAGAAGTCTTTGATTTAACAGTTCCCGGAACGGCTTCCTGGCTTGCTGATGGCATTGTTAGTCATAACTCTGGCGCGATCGAACAGGATGCAGATTTGATTATGATGTTATACCGCGATGAATACTATAATAAAGATACAGTCGATCGTGGTGTTGCTGAATTGATTATTAATAAACATCGCAATGGTCCAACAGGGACCGTCAAACTTCTCTTCGAGCCGCAGTATACTCAGTTCCGTAATCTCTCGGTGTCTAATTAATAAGCTTTAATCAATAAGTTATGAATTACCCGATCGCCTACACCATCCGCGAAAGTGCGCGGGCTAAGCGTCTTAATCTCAAACTTTCACCTCAAGGTAAATTGGAAGTAGTGATTCCGATCGGATTCGATCGGCGGCAAATTCCAGATATCATTAAAACTCATGAGCATTGGATTGAGCGAACTCGAACTAAATTGATTGCCCAACCGCAACATCAATCGAATGAAAGTAGTCCTAAAACCATACAATTTCTTGCCACTACTGAAACCTGGACAATTGAATATACCCCTGCCAATGTTGTCAGTATTCGGATTAGTGAACGTCCTGAGACTATTGTTTTATGGGGGAATACTACCAATGAGGCGCTCTGTCGAAAAGCATTACGATCGTGGCTGACAACGCGCGCTGAGAACTTTTTTGCTCCTTGGCTACGAGCGTTGAGTAAAGATTGTAATTTGCCATTTAATCAAATAAGTGTACGCGGTCAAAAAACTCGATGGGGAAGCTGTTCAAGCGATCGGAATATTAGTTTGAACTATAAATTACTATTTTTACCGCCTCAACTTACCCGATATGTCTTAATTCATGAATTGTGTCATACGGTCCATATGAATCATTCAAAAGAATTTTGGCAATTGGTTCAAAAAAATGATCCCCTGTATAAACAGTGGGATCATGATTTAAAAAATGTGAATCAATATATTCCGCAATGGTTGCAAGATTAGGATCTACAACTTATTTTCCAGCAAAGACTGCTGCTGCCGCCGCCACACCCGCACCCGGAGTCACACCCACGGCACCGAGTTCAAGTAAAGTCGCCTCGATCGCTGCGATCGCGGTCAAAATATCCCGATCGCTGACAAATCCCAAATGCCCAATGCGAAAGATTTTACCTTTCAATGCATCTTGACCGCCTGCCAAAACAATGTCGAATTTCTTCTTCATCACCGATCGGACTTGTTCCGCATCCACACCCGTCGGCATCACCGCTGTAATTGCGGGGCTAGCATTTCCTTCTGGTGCATAGAGGGGCATTCCAAGTGCTTTCATAGCCGCACGGGTCGCACGACTATGACGATCGTGACGGGCGAAGATGGCTTCGAGTCCTTCTTTTCTCATCATTTGCAGAGCAGATTGCATTGCAAAAATCAAATTGATTGCAGGCGTAAATGGAGTGGTATCTTTGGCCGCATTCTTGCGATACATTCCCAAATCAAAGTAGTACCGTGGAAGTTTCGCGGTTTTGTATGCTTCCCAAGCCTTTGCACTCACCGATACAAAGCCTAATCCGGGCGGAATCATATAGCCCTTCTGTGAACCCGAGGCCACTACATCCAAGCCCCAGGCATCAACCGGAACATTGCAAGCTCCTAGACTTGTAACCGTATCCACAATAATCAAAGCACCATGGGCTTTAACGTGTTTGTTAATGGTTTCGAGATCATTAATCACACCCGTCGAAGTTTCGCTGTGGGTCACAATGACGGCTTTGATTTCCTTATTTGTATCTGCTTCTAGCGCCACCCGAATCAGCTCTGGGTCTAATACTGTGCCCCAGTCACTGGTGATCCGTTGGGTATTCAAACCGTAGGCATCGGTCAGTTCTGCCCATCGTTCGCCAAATTTACCATTCGACCCGACGATCACTTTATCACCTGGACTGAGGAAGTTGATGATTCCAGCTTCCATCACGCCTGTACCGCTAGCGGCCAAAATTAGCAGGTCATTTTCGGTTTGGTGCAGCCATTTTAAGTTT
>JAYUEW010000270.1:0-5521 GCA_043739045.1 Synechococcales cyanobacterium | reverse complement strand
TCTTGGTAGCTCATTTTCATGTCCTGTCCCCTCTCTGCTCCAGCCGACTGTACAGATTGATAATTAACATTACCATCTCAATTTCCGATAATGTCTATTCAACATAAGACGTTAAAGTAGTTTTGACCGATTACACTCCCTAATTATGGACAGATATAGTTGAAAAAAATCATCATCCGGAAATCTTCACGACAGGTTTATTTCAATAAAAAACGATCGACTAAACGCAAGAGACATCTGCATTTTAGCCGATCGATCGAAAATTGCTTAATTCTAAATTCTAAGCCGCATCTTGCAATTCCCCAGTCTTCACCGTCAACGTCTGGGTTTTCTCCCCGCGCATAATCGCTACCTTCAGTCCCTGGCCTAAACGACTATTTTCCACCACACGTTGTAACTCTTCCGCCGCCGTAATCGCAGCACCATCGATCGCCGTAATCACATCCCCGCGACGAATTCCCGACTTTGCCGCAGGCGTTCCAGGCAAGACTTTCACCACAATTACACCCGTCACTTCCGGCACAATAAATACCGCATTGGGGTCATCATTATTCAGTTTTGCAAGCTCTGGCGTGAGATTGGTCATTTGAACCCCTAAATAGGGATGGCGAATCTTTTCACCGCGCGCCAATTGATCTTTCAGTTCTTTCGCTTTATCGATCGGAATTGCGAATCCAATGCCCATCGCATCTGCCCGAATAGCGGTATTAATTCCAATCACTTCACCATTATCATTCAACAATGGTCCACCCGAATTCCCCGGATTGATCGCCGCATCCGTTTGAATGAAATCAAGCCGTTTGTCAGGAATGCCGATCGAAACACTCGATCGTTTTAAAGTACTCACAATACCCAACGTGACTGTATTATCCAGACCCAGGGGATTTCCCACTGCGATCGCCCAATCCCCAACTTGCACATCAGTCGAAACGCCCAAGATCGCCACAGGCAGATCGTTACCTTCAATTTTAACAACAGCCAAATCCGTTACTTCATCCACGCCGCGCACTTTTCCTTCAAATTTGCGACCATCTTTCAACGTCACCGTGACCTTATCCGCACCATTCACCACATGGGAATTGGTCAATAGCACACCACTCTTATCAATCAGAAAGCCAGAACCCTGACCCCGCATCATTTCCTCACGAGGAGCCAACAGTTCATCCCCAAAGAACCGACGGAAAAATGGATCTTCCATCATTGGATCGGTTGCTGCACGGCGGGTAATCGTTTTTTCAGTATCAATTCTCACCACGGCATTACCGACTTTCTTCACTGCTTCCGTCACAAAACTCCCACGTTCGATCGGCTTCGGCGCACTAGTTTCTACCTTAGGTGGTGATGCTGTCGAAAGCCCAACTTGGGAGGACATTATTGAGGTCTTAGGTTCAACAGTCTTAGGCTCAACGGTTGGGAGCTTAGTTTTGGCTGGACCCATAGTTGACGATGAGGGATTAACAACAGTCCTCGTTGCACCACTCCCACTAATCGCAATATCAGGATGCGATCGCCATACCGCCATCCAATCCGCCGCCTCAGCATCTGTCGCGTCACAGAACAATGAAAGAAACCCAAAAAGACCCGCTAGGAGGACCGATCGGATATTTCGTACCAGTTTAAATTGGCGAACGTGTTCAAAGAAGCGGCAAAGCGAAGAAAACGACATAGCAACAAAATCCCGAATTCTAATAACCCAGCTCATTCTGACAGATTAACCGACCCATAGGCTAGTTCGGATTTCGCACCCTCTACGATCAGTCATCACACATGGAACTATTTGAAGAGTTTTTCATTTTTCATAGTGTGTCGCGTCCAAGATAACGTTTCAACACTTCTGGAACTGCGATCGTCCCATCTTCTCGTTGATAGTTCTCCAATACTGCCGCCATGGTGCGCCCAACCGCTAATCCAGACCCGTTTAAAGTATGAACAAATTGGGTTCCTTTTTGACCTGATTCTTTAAAGCGAATATTGCCACGACGCGCTTGGAAATCATAGAAATTTGAACAACTCGAAATCTCGCGATAGGTATCAGCCGACGGAAGCCAGACTTCAATATCAAAACATTTACCCGCACCAAATCCAATGTCTCCCGTACAGAGTTCAATGGTCCGATAAGGTAATTGTAATGCTTCCAAAATAGCCTCAGCATTCCGCAGAAGTTTTAGATGTTCTTCTTCCGATGTTTCAGGACGGACCAGCTTCACCAATTCCACTTTATTGAATTGATGCAAACGAATTAATCCCCGCGTATCTCGGCCATAACTTCCCGCTTCTCGGCGAAAACAAGGCGTGTAGGCACAATGTTGAATCGGCAATTCTGCCCCATCAATAATGTCATCTCGATAAAGATTCGTCACCGGGACTTCCGCCGTTGGAATCAACCAAAGATCATCATCACTACATTTAAAACTTTCCTCCGCAAACTTCGGCAACTGCCCCGTCGCGGTCATCGAGTCGGTATTGGCCAACAGTGGCGGCATCACCTCCACATAGCCCGCCGCAATCTGCGTTTCTAGCATGAATTGAATTAACGCACGTTCTAACGCCGCACCCGCGCCCAGAAGAGCCACAAAACGCGTCTGGGCAATCTTAGTGGCCTTATCCGTTGTGATAATTCCTAGCTTCTCCGCAATCTCATAGTGAGGTAAGACCGCGTGCTTGGGTTTATATTCTTGTCCCCAAGTTCTAATTTCGACATTCTCGTCTTCGCTTTTGCCATCGGGAGTCGTTGCGCTCGGCAAGTTTGGGAGTTGTAAGAGTAAAGTTTCGATCGCAGCCTTTAGGTCTTTCTCGCGAGGTTCGAGTTTGCTGAGATCGGCTTTAAGTTGATTCCCTTCGGCCTTAAGCGCCAGAATTTCCGCATCGTCCGGTTTGCTGCCAGACTTCATTTTTTGGCCCACTAGCTTGCCGATTTCGTTACTGCGGGTTTGCAATTGCGATCGCATTTGTTCTAGTTCACGGCATTGACGGTCCAAACTCAGGATTGCTTGGATGTCGTAGCTGCCGTTGCGGCGGTTGAGTTGGGTTTGGATGCGATCGGGATTTTCCCGCAGTAGCTTTAGGTCAAGCACGGCTAATTCTCATGATTTTTAGTCACTAAACAGGATACAAGATGTCGGGGCACTGAGATTGAAATCTAAGGCCCATCGCTCAAGTTCTACTGGGTCACTCAGCCGCATATAGCGTTACTGTCACCATCTGAATTATTTTTTGATTTCACAGATCCAAGTCACTCGATCGATCGTATCCCTTATCAGAACCCAACATTTTAGCGATGATTTGTTGGGCGATCATGTAGTTGCCTCCGGATGGACCTATGAATAAGAAGATTTGGTTTGGGCTAGGGTTTTCCGCTATTGCAATCGCAACTGTGATGAGCGTGCCAAAAAACGTGGTCGCATCCGATCACGATGATGGCGAAACTAGTACAAAAGGGAGAAATGTTAACTTGACAGATCTCTATGTATTCCGTGAAAAAGACCAAAACGCATATGCAAAAGACGATGATTTGGTTTTTGTAATGAATACCAATCCCCGATCGGTCGCCAGACAGCAATATTATTTTAGTAATAATGCACAGTACGAATTTCACGTTTCACGGGCAGCAAATAAAGACGATATTCCAACCGGAAGAGAAGACATAACATTGCGGTTTGAATTTAGCAAGCCCGAGGGAAATGCACAACAAACATTTAGACTGACCGCTGAGACTAATGGTAATAAGATTGGGGTTGCAAAGGGGACTACAACGCCTTTGAGCAAAGATCCAAAGGCAGCTCCAAAAGTCAATGATCTGAAGATTGGGAATAGCAACATTTCAGTATTTGCTGGATTGCGCGAAGATCCATTCTTTTTTGATGTAGAGCAATTTTTCCGAGTGCGGGCAGGCGCGGCAGGAATTGGTCCGGCGGTCGGCTTTCGTCCGGCTAATCAAGCGATCGACTTTACGAAGGGCTACAACGTAAATGCGATTGTAGTTCGTGTTCCTCGAAGCTTCCTTCAGCAGGGTAAAAGTAAAACGACTGTGTTTGATGTGTGGCAAACTATCTCAACTCGCAATCCTCAGACAGGCGAATACAATCAAGTTGAACGTTTAGGCCGTCCGGCTATTAATGAAGGATTGATTGTGACGAATGCTTTTTTAAATGCATTCAACAGCATTCCTCCACGTCAAGATTTGAGCAAAGCTGCCGCTCCGGTTCGTGCTGAAGCCAAGAGTAGTTTACTAGCCTTGGGTAATAGTAGCGAACGCGCAGACATATTGCTGGGTGCATTTTTGCCCGATGTCATGCGCATTGATACGACCATTCCTAGTGGCTATGTGAATGCAGTAAATGCGAAAGGTTCGCCCATTGCAGGTCGAATGCTTAAAGATGATGTCATTGATCAAACATTATCGGTATTAACCAATGGTGCGGTGACCTCTGACAATGTTTCTTACGATGGCAACGGTCCAGCGCAAGGCCATCAGCCATTAGTGCCCCAATTCCCATATTTGGCATTCCCAAATTAATCCTATTCCCCGATCCCCTTAATGAGGGGATCGAAATCTATGAAAATAACACAATCTCATCATTCACTCTGGCTCATTGCCCCAATCGTACTAGTCATTACAACGATCGCCATTCTGTCTGAAAAAGCTACATTACCAATTAAACCTAATTTGGATGCTTATTCATTTGAGTTAAATTTACCAGGAACAACCGATCGTAAACAGTTAATTCAACGAGAAATTGAACTCTATCAAGCCAAACTTCAACAAGACCCAAATAGTGGCATGAATCTTGCGTCTTTGGGGAATGCCTACTGGCAACTTGGGAAAGCAACTGGGGAAGTCAGTTGGTTTTTATTGGCAGAAGAGACCGCCAACCGATCGATCGCGATATTACCCTTTGAGAATGCAAGTGCAAAATTAACCTTGGCCCAAGTAGCGCAGGCAAGACATGAATTCAAAACAGCTCAAAATATTGCGCTTGATATTATCAAAACTAAACCGAGAAATGATGAAGCACGATCGATCTTAGTCACTTGTGCATTGGCAACGGGAGACTTATTGTCTGCCGAAACTCAGGTAAATATCATTGTTAATCGATCGTCCGATCTAAATAGTCTTACTCTACAAGCATTAGTGGAAGAAGCTCAGGGAAAACCAAGTTCAGTAGAGACCTTTAGACTTGCAATTCAAACTGAAGAAGTCGGTGAAGTTGGTCCGTCTGCCTTGGTGCGAGTGCTGTTAGGTCGGCATTTCTATAATCAAGGCAAACTCGATCAAGCCGAATCTTTATATCAAGAAGCCTTACGAATATTGCCACGGTATCCTTTAGCATTAATCAATTTAGCAACCGTTCAAACTCGCCGTGGACAATATGCAGAAGCCGATCGGACCTATGATCAAATCATTGCCTATTCACAACAATCGACAAATATTTATGATCATACTGTTTTGCGAGGTAAAGCTAGACTCAAACAATTACAAAATCAACCCTACGATGACCTATTACAAAAAGCAGAAACCCTT
>JAYUEW010000269.1:0-5932 GCA_043739045.1 Synechococcales cyanobacterium | reverse complement strand
ATGAGTTATTGGCAGAACAAGGGGACTAAAGTCCCGCGAGTCGCTTCCCTCCCAGGTCTGAAGACGCTGGGTTTCCCGCATACCGAGGTTTCTTTATGAATTAAGCAATTCTTCTAAATCACGATCGAGAAAATTCATAATGGGAATAACAATTGGCATGACAAGAGGCGATGGCGTTTCCAATTCATGACGAATCGTGTTGGTCACATCCTCTATAAAATCATCAGATAATTCCACAAACCGATCGAGTACCCCCATTGCATCCCGTGAAATTTCGTCCACCAACGCTTCCATATCTTGAGTAAGTTCGTCGATCGCATCCTGTAGTTCTGTTTGCCAATTACTCATATGCCCACTGCTCCAAAGATGAGATTGAATCATCAAATACTGACAGAATTCTATCAACGAAGAGACTGACGTTTCTGACTTCTTTAAATCACTAAGCTTTTAGACCTCTAAGCTTTTAGACCCCTAAACATTGTTGAATCTTTTGCAGTACTAATGTCATATCCTTAGGCTGCTGAATCACTGAATAGGGCAACGTTACGGGGGCTAAATGGCCTGCCGATCGATAGTCCAAAATCAGTACTAGCGGGGGAGTGTCTAAGTCTGTTAATGCGGCTAGTCCCTCCTGAAGCGCTATCTCAGAGGTGCCATCTTGCCAATAAACCAAGAGCAAATCAACCCCCTGCGATCGCAATCGATGAACCATTTCCCGTTGCTCCTCCACAAGTCGTCCCCGCAATCCTGCCGTCTGAAGATACTGCATCAACGCTTGAAGCCACTCTGATGATCCGGATGTTTCACCCTCCGACCACTGGGCACTGTCTACCATTAATACCGAAGGCCGCCCCCCAAATCCGATCGCCACATTTACGGTCTGCAACACCGCCGTCGGCACTTGGGCAAATTGCGGACAGGGAAACACCGCTAACCCAGAAATCTGCTGGGCGGCTTGGGAAAGCGCTGGGTCGAGGGTGACGATCGGTAACGAAGCCAGATAGGTTTGCTGCATAATTTGATTCAGCACCATGGAAGGCCGAGACTGCGCACCTACCAAAATCACCGCATTCGGTTTCCAGACCCGCGCCAACATTTCAGCCTGCTCAGCATCATAAGCCTCAATCACGCGGTAATGATGGGCTTGCAAAATGGGGGTTGGACTCTGTTCGCTAGCCATTTTCATGGAGTAATGTTCGGGTTGGAGTTCTTGAAGATATAGACACAGAAGAGTACGAGCGGCGGGACGGGCTTCCGAGGGCGGGGGTTCGGGCACAGTGGTGACGCGCTCTAACATCACCATCAACGATCGCGGCGAAATCGGAATTCGCAAAAATCCGTCCGCAGAGGCTCCATAAGCCCGCTGTTGTTCCGATCGGGTTGCCGTCACCACCAGCGGAATATGCCGAGTGGCAGAATCTGACTTCAACAGCGTCAACACATCCCAACCCGATAGCATGGGTAAAAATGGATTAATCAAAATTGCGCAGGGCTGAAGTTTACGAGCCTTTTCTAGGGCTTCCGTTCCAGACCGGGCGATCGCAACTCGGTAGTCTAATTCTGTTAGCTGCTCCGTCAAGTCTTCTAGATTTCTCAAACTCGACTCCACCACCAACACCATCCGATTGGGGTGAGTGGGCATGGGGGGACGAGAGACTAAATTGCGCATAGATTCAAGGGATGCGATCGACGATGCTATTGGCAATGCGATCGGTGGCATGGGCGGCAATAACAAGGTGAATTCGCTGCCTTTCCCCGGACGCGAGGTAAACGTTACATCACCGCCATGGAGCCGCGCCAACCGCTGCGTCAACACCAACCCCAGCCCCGTCCCCTCAAACTGGCGAGTCATAGGATTTTCGAGTTGCTGAAATTTCTGAAAAATCAAATGTTGCTTATCCGCCGGAATCCCAATGCCCGTATCCCACACCGTAAACGCAACCCAACCTTCCCAACGACTCACCCGTAATCCAGCCCTTCCTTCACTGGTCGTAAATTTCAGCGCATTAGAAATTAAATGGCGTAACATCTGCTGAAGTCGTGTTGGATCCGCCACCAATGACTCCAGACCCGGTTCTATGGTCATTGTAAAGCTGGGCCAAGGCGGCGCAGAGGCATCGGGTATAGCATCGGGAGAATGGTGCTGTACTTGGTCCAGGGCTTTGCGACAAACCTGAGCGAGATCCACGGAACTAGGATGCAGGTCTAGGTGCCCAGTTTCCATACGGGTAAAGTCGAGAATATCGTTGACAATGCCAATGAGCTGTTTTCCGCTGCGATGAATCAATTGGGCATAGCGCCGCTGCCGATCGCTCAAATCCCCCATCATTGGGTCTTGCAGCAGCTTCGACAATCCCAACAACGCTGTCAAGGGCGATCGCAATTCATGGCTCACACAGGCCAAAAACTCATCCTTCAATCGATTAACTTGCACCCTCTCCGCATCGATCGCAATCTCACGCTTTGGAATTTGGGACGACGGATGATTAAGCAAAGGAAGCGATTCCCTTGGATCCTCCAAACCCTTCAGATTGCATTTTGACGACAAAGGTTCTTCCGTCACATCTTCTAGCCACACCATCCATGAGGGCATGTCGGCTGCGATCGGTTGCCAAGCCACTTTAATCTGCCGTAAGTCTCCCTGGTTGGTCTGCCAAGCCTGCACGCAAATCTCAGGAAAAACAGCGCCTACCGCCAGCAAACGCTCTAAACTCCCTCCCGCAAACGCCTCCACAAATTCACCCACGAACTTAGACCAAGCCGGATTGGGATAACTACGATCGGGCAAATCTCTACACAATAGGAGCGACGGCAATGGCAACGGCTCCAGCAACCGCACCAGAGTTAACTCTGCCCAGTCACCAGAGGGAAAAATAGGGTTCATAGCACGCAGGGACCAGGAAACGGATGGATACAGCCAGAAAATTAGATATGAGTCAAATAAAACATAAGGCTAATTATTATCTCGATGTTTCAGTCCTATTTCAGAAACCGTTATGATCACTTCAGACTTAAGATGTTAGATACAGATATTAAAAAAAGTTAATTTTATCGTGACCGATCTGACTGATCACATGTTTCCACTCCCCGCTTCTGAAGCAAAACTCTCGGTATGCTGCTTTTTAGCGGGGCGATCGTATTGGGATCATTTAACTGATTTTTTGCCCAAAACAAGTTATACGCTGATTCAACCTCAGTCTCAATCTGAACTCCTGAGAATTTTAGAGAAAAGCGCTCAACAAATTGACTGTCTCTTGCTTCAGGAAAGTCCAGCCTTAAACGGTCTCGTCAATTGGCTCAGTGAACATGTCACCTTATTGCCTACCGTCATTCTTCAAGACAAAGCTCCCGAAGTGCCCACAGTCCTCTGCCACGAAGCTGAAATTCGCCTCAGCCTCGATCGTCTCAACACCGTTCCCGTAGCGCTTAATGAAGCGATCGAAGCCTTTCTCCACCTATCTCCAGCCGGAGTTCTAAGCGACACCGCTCTGACGGAGGAGTTAGGAGCAGAAATGGGTGGGTATCTACGAGACGATGCCGAAACAAAAAATATCCAAACCTCTTTGACCAGCCACCAACAGCGACTCTCAGAAAAACTAAAGGAACGCCTCGGCTATCTCGGGGTTTACTACAAGCGCAACTCCAAAGCCTATCTGCGGAACCTTTCCCCAAAGGAGCAAACAGAAATTTTGGCAGAACTTAAAGCAGATTATCGCGGTATTGTGTTGGGATATTTCAATGCCTATGGAGACATTAATCAAAAGATTGATGCCTACATCGACATGGCCTTCTTTGCGGACCTCCCTGTGTCCCAAGTGGTGGAGATCCACATGGACGTGATGGATGAATTCGCGAATCAGCTAAAATTGGAAGGCCGTAGTGAAGACATCGTTCTGGATTATCGGTTGACTCTCATCGACACCCTGGCGCACCTCTGTGAAATGTATCGCCGATCGATTCCTAAGGAATCCACTCATCCCGCCTCCCTGTAGAGACCATTTATGCAAAATACTCGAAAAGTTTACGTTCTCAAGCTCTACGTGGCCGGAAACACTCCCAATTCACTCCAAGCCCTCAAAACCCTAAACGAAATTTTGGAGCAGGAATTTCAGGGAGTCTACGCTCTCAAAGTAATTGATGTCCTGAAAAATCCTCAACTAGCGGAAGAAGATAAAATTCTGGCTACCCCCACCCTAGCAAAAATATTACCCCCACCTGTGCGACGAATTATTGGCGATCTGAGCGATCGTGAACGCGTTCTAATTGGATTGGACTTGCTTTATGAAGAGCTTCAAGACAACCAAAATAAAGCTTGGGACGAGCAGTAGTGGGCGTGAAATAGGGAATCGTGAAACAATAGTGAGAGGCTCTATTGAAAAACGTTAGTAAACGAGATAAAACGCCATCAAACGAGAAGAATCTATGTCTAGACCTTCCCTAGTATTAAACAGTGGTAAGGTTTGCAGAATATAATGCTTTAACCATTACCAACATAATTTAGCGAAAAGAACTGTAAGTTTTATGGAACCGATTTCTCAATCCGAACCGAAGAAAAACCTCGAATCATTGGGAGTCCAAAAAATCAGGACGATGATCGAGGGCTTCGATGACATTAGCCATGGTGGGTTCCCCATTGGCAGAACCAGTCTCGTTAGCGGCACGTCGGGGACTGGGAAAACTCTCCTCGCCATGCAATTTTTGTACAATGGCATTGAGCATTTTGATGATTCGGGCGTATTTGTCACCTTTGAAGAGACCGCCAGCGACATTATCAAAAATGCCGTAAGTTTTGGTTGGGACTTGCAAAAACTAATTGATGAAGGCAAGTTATTCATATTAGACGCATCCCCAGATCCAGAAGGTCAGGAAGTCGTCGGCAATTTTGATTTTTCAGCCTTAATCGAGCGGATTCAGTATGCTATCCGAAAATACAAAGCTAAACGGGTGTCAATAGATTCTGTCACTGCCCTATTTCAACAATATGACTCCGCCTCGCTGGTCCGTCGTGAAATTTTAAGATTAGTCTCGCGGCTGAAGCACCTTGGCGTTACTACCATCATCACCACGGAGCGCACCGAAGAATACGGCCAAGTCGCTCGCTTTGGTGTTGAAGAATTTGTTGCCGATAACGTCGTCATTGTACGGAATGTCCTAGAAGGGGAACGTCGTCGCCGCACCATTGAAATCCTAAAATTACGTGGTACCACCCATATGAAGGGCGAATATCCCTTCACCATCACCACCTACGGCATGAATATCTTCCCATTGGGAGCCATGCGCCTTACCCAGAAATCCTCCAATATTCGGGTATCGTCTGGTGTTGAGAAGCTAGATGCGATGTGTGGCGGCGGCTTCTTCAAGGACTCCATCATTTTGGCGACAGGAGCAACGGGAACCGGAAAAACCCTATTGGTTAGTAAGTTCATTCAACAGGGCTGTATGCAGGGTGAACGGGCGATTCTGTTTGCTTATGAAGAATCTCGCGCCCAGCTTTCCCGAAACGCTAGCTCTTGGGGGACTGATTTTGAGGACTTTGAACGACGTGGACTCTTGAAAATTATTTGTGCCTATCCAGAGTCTGCGGGTTTGGAAGATCATTTGCAAATGATTAAGTCGGAAATTGCAGAATTTAAGCCGACCCGCATCGCCATAGATTCTCTATCGGCCTTAGCACGAGGGGTTAGTAATAATTCTTTCCGTCAGTTTGTCATTGGGGTCACAGGCTTTGCAAAACAAGAAGAAATTACAGGTTTCTTCACGAATACAACGGATCAATTCATGGGGTCTCATTCCATCACTGATTCCCACATTTCCACCATTACAGACACCATTTTGATGTTGCATTACGTCGAAATTCGAGGTGAAATGTCGCGGGCGTTGAATGTGTTTAAAATGCGTGGTTCGGCCCATGACAAAGGAATTCGTGAATACA
>JAYUEW010000268.1:0-32730 GCA_043739045.1 Synechococcales cyanobacterium | reverse complement strand
AGAATTCCGGCTAAGGTGGCGGATTCATTAAGATCCAAATCCTTCGCAGACTTGCCAAAATAAAACTGCGCTGCATCTTCAAACCCAAAATTACCAAAGCCCAAATACACTCGACTCAAATAAAGCCGCATCAACTCATCTTTGCTATAGGTCGCCTCAAGTTTCAGCGCCACCATGGCTTCTTTAAATTTGCGTCCAGCAGAATCCTCACTCCCCACATACTCACGCATGATGTTCCGAGCGAGCTGTTGGGTAATGGTGCTGGCTCCTTCCTTAATGCCGCCACTGCGAAGATTCGTCACGATCGCCCGTGTTGTACCCAATGGATCCACACCTACATGCCAATTAAACCGAATATCCTCCGAAGCCATCACCGCTTTCGGGAGAAATTTCGACACATTAGCCAACGACTTGACATCCACATGACTGCGATTAACCGGGACTGGCGCGAGGGGCGTTTGTCCATCGTTAGCATAGACAATTGTTGGGCCTTGGACGGTGTTAGGAATGGGGTAAACCGAAAATTGGGTCCAAGCAAGGGCCATACTTCCCGCCACTAAGGTCGAAATTCCAGCCAATCCATACACGCCCATTCTGAGAACACGCATGTACCAAATCGGCGGATCATAATACTCAACTTGTACCGAGCCTTCCAGATCAGTCGGCGCGAGATTGAGAATATCGCCATGGTAGAGAATGCTCGATCGGAGCCGTTTTTTGCCTTTGTAAATGCCATTCGTCGAATTTTCATCCCGGATTGCAAAGCGTTGACGACCGGGAATAATGCCCAGAATTTTGCGAGGTTTCCGATCGCGGCTAACCACGGCATGAGTTGTGCTGACGACCGGATTAGGAATGACAATATCAGAGGTTTTGGAGCTGCGACCTAGCGTAATTTTTTCCCCTAACAGTGGGTAAACCTTAGGCTCTGCATCATCCGGTCCCTGAATTCGGAGTTCAGGAACGCGAGCATTTTCTTTGAGCTTAATTTTGGCGAACTGAATCCGATCGGCCCCATTCTGTATTAACCGAGTGAGAATAGTTTGGGGGCGTTGGGGAGGGTGGTTCATGAAGGTAGGGGCGATCGGGTTGCACTCTATTTTAATTTAATATTTTAGGCTAGGAACCGATCGAATCGATTGGAATCCCATAAACCTTAAATAATTATGAAAAAATCTGTCACGGATGTAACGAAATAATGAGAGGATAAAAATAGGTACAAAGACTCATTCTGTTACTCTTTACTTTAATCAGGAGAATAAATCTGTGGCTAAGAAGACGATCGCAACCCTAACGGAAGCCGACTTAACTGGTAAGCGCGTATTTGTCCGTTGTGACTTCAATGTTCCCGTCGATGCCGATCTGAACATTACCGACGACACCCGCATCCGGGCCGCCCTACCCACCATTCAAACCCTCACTTCCAAGGGTGCAAAAGTCATCTTGGCCAGTCACTTCGGTCGGCCAAAGGGCGTAGACGAAGCCCTTCGATTGACTCCTGTCGCCCAGCGTCTTTCTGAATTGTTGGGCCAAACTGTCATCAAAACTGACGATTGCATCGGCGACGAAGCAACAGCCAAGGTCGCGGCGATGAACAATGGCGATGTGGTGCTGTTGGAAAATGTTCGCTTCTATCCTGAAGAAGAAAAGAACGATCCCGAATTTGCTAAAAAACTAGCCTCTGTTGCGGACCTCTACGTCAACGATGCATTTGGGACCGCCCACCGCGCCCATGCATCCACCGAAGGCGTGACCAAATATCTGTCGCCCAGTGTCGCAGGGCTTTTGGTTGAAAAAGAATTGAAATTCTTGCAGGACGCGATCGAAAATCCAAAACGTCCGTTGGCGGCGATCGTCGGTGGCTCCAAAGTTTCCAGCAAAATCGGCGTGATTGAAACCTTGATCGATAAAGTTGACAAGATTTTCTTAGGCGGCGGCATGATCTTCACCTTCTACAAAGCACGCGGCCTGTCCGTCGGTAGCTCCTTAGTCGAAGATGACAAACTGGAACTCGCCCGCACCTTAGAAGCAAAAGCAAACGCAAAGGGCGTACAGTTCTTGCTGCCAACGGATGTATTGGTGGCGGATAAGTTCTCTGCTGAGGCCAACACTCAAATCGTTCCGGTTGATGCAATTCCTGACGGTTGGATGGGGCTAGATATTGGTCCTGACTCTATCAAGACCTTCCAAGAGGCCTTGGCTGATGTTAAGTCTGTGATCTGGAATGGACCAATGGGTGTGTTTGAAATTGACAAGTTCGCCAAGGGCACCGAAGCGATCGCTCACACGCTTGCTCAACTAACCCCAACGGGCACTACCACAATTATCGGCGGCGGTGACTCGGTGGCGGCAGTTGAAAAAGTGGGGCTAGCTGACCAAATGAGCCATATTTCGACGGGTGGCGGCGCAAGTCTTGAACTGTTGGAAGGTAAAGTGCTTCCTGGAATTGCGGCATTAGATGAAGCGTAAAAATTCGCTATGCCTGATTCTGTAATCTAGTTCAAGACAAAAAACGATCGTGCATCCGAATGATGTGCGATCGTTTTTTAGTAGTTAACGTTGAATTAAAAGTGACTTAAGTTAAAAGTCTTCAAGCTGATCAAGCCGCAGCCAAATGTTCGGGGTTGCCACCTTACCAAATTTCACAAACGCATAATCCCCCTTAATATCCATCACCTCACCCGCACTCTCAAATAAATAAGACGGGAATCGGGTGTCACTCGCCTGGGCTTCTAGGCTGCCTTCAAGCTTCTGACGAATGGCTTTCACCATTGCACCCTTTTTAATTGCCATAGAATTTTCCCCTCACTAAACAATTTAGTACAACTCAGCCAACAACTACAGACGATCGCGCTATCAAATCAGACTAAAAACGGATGGAAGATCACCCTCCATCCGTTATATTGTCCCACCAAATCCGATCATCGTGAGACTTGTCCAATTCATTCCACACTACGATCGGTTAAGCTTCACTCAACAACTTGAGCATTCAATTGCTCTTTGAGTTGCTCAAGTACTGAAGCCCAACGAGGATCGGGCTGGAACGCTCCATTGTCAGTGCTAGCACCACCGCCGCCGCTACGATTTCCACCACCAGCACCTTTATTTCCGCCGCCTTTGTTTCCACCAGCACCTTTGCTTCCGCCGCCACCTCTGTTTCCACCACTGGTCTTAGTGCGGTTTGCAGCAGAAATTGGAGCCGGAATATTGTTAGAAACAGGAGCTGCCGGGGCATCGCCCTCTCCTTCTTTCGCACGTGGGAGTGCCTTCTCAATTTTTAAGACCGTTTCTTTGACGGTAACGCCATTGAACTTTTCAATGAATTGATCCGCCTCTTCATCGGTCTTCACCGTGACAAATCCAAACCCACGACACTTTCCAGTTTTACGATCGGTAATCAACTTAGCGGAAGCAGACTCATCACCGCCTTCAGAGAACACGGTCTCCAAATCTTGACGAGTGATGTCTTCGGGCAGATTGCCAATATACAGACGGACGGACATAACTAACTCTCCAGACTTTGATGGTGGGAACCTGATATCAACGAAACCTTGGTCTATAATTTGCGCTTCTCCCATGCCCTAAGCCGTCATATGCCGTCCAAGGTTAGAAATTTAAGGTTAGAAATTTCATGGTCCTAACGCTACAGAATAAAGTACCACGCTCTTTGTCGTAGTAATAGATTCCGAGTTGAACAGATTTCTAAATTCTGTTCAATTTCTAAATTTTCTTTAGATTCAGGCAGGAAATAACTGCAATCAACACCATTCACAACAGGCTACAAAAAACCAGCCGACATAACTGTGACTGGTCGAGCTTGCTGTGTTGGGAGGAGAATGATTCGCTCAGGCTCCTTGTAAAGAAATGTAACATATTGGTTCTCAATAATACAATTGTGATGGGCCAAGTCTTGATACCACGATCGTCTGTCCATCTCAGTAACCCACTAGAGCCGGGTAAATGGAGAAAAACACTAGAAGCTCATTACGTCGAGAAAAACCCACTAAAACTCACTGAGTGGGATGAGATTCTTGAGATCTTTTTTCCTAGAGTAAAAACTGATTACACTAAATCAACTACACTGAAATGTAGAAAACCCTCCCATAATTTACGTTTAGACTTAACTCTATGGCACTTATCACAACGGGCGGTAAGATCTCACGAGATCTCGAAACTCATGGCGCATTGGGCGTGTATGTCCCCTTGGAGGGCGGCTTCGAGGGACGCTATCGACGGCGACTACGATCGCGTGGGTATGTGTCGCTGATGATGAGTGCGCGCGGCATGGGCGATGTCAGTATGTATTTAACGGGTGTTCATGGAGTTCGGCCACCCCATTTGGGCAAAAAGAGCGCCACCGCTGATCCGGCTGTAGGCGATCGGGTGTTTGTGCCGCCGATTATTGATACTCAGTTGACCAACTTGCCGCCGAAGTCTAAGGGGCTGCTGCTTTGGATCGTGGAAGGTTATGTTTTGTCGAATACGGAATTGGAATATCTGGTCAGTCTGCCGAAAGTGAATCCAAAGGTGAAAATCGTGGTGGAAATGGGCGGCGATCGGGTATTCCGTTGGCAGCCCTTACAAAGCTCCCTAGCGGCTTAGCGTGAAGCAATACCTAAGTTAAAAACTGCTCAAATGTAAGGCGTTATGTCTTCTTGGCAAACATCCGCTAAGTACGAGAGCGATCGGAAGCGCAGGCCCACGAGTTGATCGTACAGCGGATTTATTTTGCACATGGGCGGGATGTGGACGAGTTTTTTTCCAAAAACAACGACATCTCGCTCAAAAGGACATTGGGATGGAATAAATTTGCAGAGAAATCTGGCCACTTTTGGGTCACGAATCTCCACGCCATCCAGCCAAACGCGAACTGATTTAAGAGGGTCGGGTTTTGGAATGCTAAGTTTTTGAAGGCCGACGGGTTTTGTGTTTTCACGGACCAACGGACTAGCGGTCTTAGCCTCAAGATCGCACAGTGTCAGACGTAACGTTTCCAAGATCTCGTGACTGCTTCCCAATGCATCACAAAATTGATTGAGAAGTTCATCTTCAGCGCTGCTATACACACCATCTGCCAACGCAACCATTACGGCGCTCCGCAGGAAGTTCTCCCCGATCGCCGGATCACCCGCAAAGGCCAACTGTAATTCATCCGCCGTGACCGGAACAATCGGGGTGTCTGGATTTTGGTCCATAAATGTATGGATTAGCTCTTTTTCGCGATCGTCAAAGTTTCCATCAGACCAAGCGATCATAAGTAAGGCTCGCAGCCAGAGTTCACTTTGTAGATTCGTGATGAATGAATTCATAATGTGGCCTGATTTTTGGATGAAGGGTAACGACTGAGCTCAATTTTAGCTTGCTCACAAATGACACTTATCAATCCGATCTCAATCCGATCGGATTATTGAGGAATAGTTTGTCTTAAAACATCGGCGGTTTGGTGTCCTGTCTTAGCCCAGCTAAATTGCTTGGCGCGGTCTAAGCCTCGCGATCGCAAATCATTCCGCAGTGAAGTGTCAGAAATAATGGAGTCGATCGCACTGGCAATTGCACTCACATTGGTCGGATCTACTAAGATTGCCGCATCGCCCGCCACTTCCGGCATTGACGACACATTTGAAGTAATAACAGGCGTTCCACAGGCCATCGCTTCTAGAATCGGCAACCCAAACCCTTCCCAAAGACTTGGAAACACTAGAGCGATTGCATGATTGATTAAGACGGGTAATTCTTTGTAATTTACGTAGTCTAGAATTTTAATTTTGATGCCCAAATCCCAAGCCAATCCTTCAAACATTGGGGTGTAGCGTGGATCAGGGGGACCAGCAATCCAAAATTCATAATCCTGACAATTGGGGACTTGAGCAAAGGCACGCAACGCCCGATCGAGATTTTTGTAGGTGTCCGATCGGCCCAAGTAAAGCACATAGTTTTGGGTCGGTAAATCCAGAAATCTAAAATTTTGTTGATCATAGCCCAACGGAATCACCGTCATTTTTTTCGCCTCAATTCCACAGAATTCGATCGCATCATTCGCTGTCGCCTCGGAGTTACAAATGATGTGTTTTGATTGCTTTAGAACCAATGGAATATAGTAGCGATAATATTTAAATAGAGCTGTTTTAGGTTTTAAAAATCGATAAGGAATGAAGTCATGAAGCATTACAACAGACTGAGTGCGGGACCAAAGAGGAATTTCAGGAATGGGAGAAAACAGCAAACTCGCCTGGTATTTCCGAGCCTGACGCGACAATTGAAATTGGGTCCAGAATAAGCGGCGAATATGACCTTCTCTTCCATAGTCAGGATTGAGATTAGTCGGAGTTGGTTGAAGATCCAAATCAGGATGGGCTAATTTCCATTCCGGCAATGCGGCTTTACTAATTAGAACGGTGGGAGACAACGATCGTAAATGTGGAATAACATTTTGCGCATACACCGTATGGCCCGTCGGACGTTGACTGAGATGAGAAAGATTAATCACCAGACGATCGATCGTCATACAAAACCCCCACCATATTTGAACAAGAATCCTACCCAATTCCCCCTTTCTTATTGGGCAAAGGGGGGAACTCAAACGCATCTATCGCAACGCACTGCCATCTTCTCGCGCTGCTTTTTTCACCGCTTCTGCCACCGCCGGAGCCACTCTAGAATCAAAAGCCGATGGAACAATATTGGTCTTGCTTATTTCGTCATCACTGACAAGAGAAGCGATCGCAAGAGCCGCTTGCAAATACATATTCGTGCTTAATGTCGTCGCACGGCAATCTAATGCGCCTCGGAAAAGTCCGGGGAATGCCAATACATTGTTGATTTGATTTGGGTAATCACTCCGTCCAGTGGCCATAATTGCAACAATATCTTGAACCAATTCTGGCTGAATTTCAGGAATAGGATTGGCCATAGCAAATACGATCGGACTCCCATTCATAGATTTGACCATCTCAACACTCACCACACCGGGCGCACTTAAGCCCAAGAATACATCTGCCCCACGCATTGCCAAACTAAGATCGCCAGCAGTCTCGACCGCAAACGCACGCTTTGAATCATTAATGTCTTGACGATCGATCGACACAATCCCCTTAGAATCACAAATCCAAATATCTGTTGCACCGCCTTCTTTTAACAACGTCCCAACAGCAATGCCCGCAGCACCTGCACCATTAATCACAATACGAACTTGGGACAATGGTTTTTTCACCAGTTTCAATGCATTGGTCAATGCCGCAAGCACAACAATAGCTGTGCCATGTTGATCATCATGAAAAATCGGAATATTCAATTCTTTTTGCAATCGCGCTTCAATCTCAAAACAACGCGGAGCCGCAATATCTTCGAGATTCACCCCGCCAAATACGGGCGCAATTCGTTTGACGGTTTCAATAATTTCCTCAGTATCCTGAGTCGCAAGGCAAATCGGAAAGGCATCCACTCCGCCAAATTCCTTAAACAACATGGCCTTACCTTCCATCACAGGCATAGACGCTTCTGCACCCAAGTTTCCTAGCCCCAACACAGCGCTACCGTCCGTGACGATCGCCACCATATTTTGTTTAATCGTCAATTCATAGACCCGTTCAGGATCGGCTGCGATCGCTTTGCAAACCCGGCCCACACCGGGCGTATAGGCCATGGCGAGATCAGATTGTTGGGTTAAGGGAAAACGGCTATTCACCGTAATTTTTCCTCCTTGATGCATCGCAAAGGTCCGATCGGCTGCACTCACCACCACCACATCAGAAATCGCACTTACCGCTGCCGTAATCGCTGCTGCATGGTCTTCACTGGAGGCATCCACATTGATCGATCGATGGCTACGATCGCGGGTTTGTTCAATCAAATCAATCTGACCTAGACTTCCCCCCAGATCAGAAATAACCGTGATGACGGAGCTGAGCATTCCGGGCCGATTAGGCAATTGCAGATGAAGGGCTATACTGTAGCTCGGGTTCGGGGTCAGAGTTGACATATAAAACAGGATCCAGCTTTGAAAGCATAAGTTCAGCCTTTGATTTTAAGATCAATTTGGCCTACTAAAGCCGGATAGTCGGCCAAATTCCTGGCACAATAGGACAAATAGGCTTACGAGCAAGGGGCTATCTATGCCGACTCTCTACACCGAAATTGTGATTGAAGCACCCCGCCAAGCCGTGTGGGAGTCGCTGGTCTATAAAGATCGTTGGCGGTTTTGGAACACATTTTTATATGACTGTAGTCCCCGCGCTGGGTTTGTGCCGGGGAAGGAAGTGCTGTTGGCGGTGCGGCGGGTCGCTGGGGATGATCCAATCGAGTTTCGGGCGAAGGTCCGGCAGGTGATGGAGGGGTACGGGGTGCAATGGCGGGCTGTGATTCCAGGGTTCACCAGCGAGGTATCAATGGAGTTGCAAGAATTTGGACCCGATCGCACCAAATACCTCTATCAAGAAAAGGTCTCTGGAGTGATCGGGCGGTTTGCCCTATCATTCATTCGCGATGACCAAATGCGGGGAATGCGACGGATGGCTCAAGAACTCAAACAGTATTCGGAAGTGCTCTAACATTCAACATATCGGCCATCCGATTAGTCGAGAGCTTAAGCCACAATTCTTAAATGCCGATCCTGGAATCCATGCATTACAGGCGGAGCAGCAGCGGCAGAAGTGATGGCAAACAATCGAGCAATCATTTCACTGTTATAAACCCGAAATTCACGTTCAATCGTTGTGGTGATCGATCGCACCGCTTGATTCAGGACTATGGACCCATTCAGATCGGAGACCGATCGATGAAAAGTTCCCGGTGGAATGCGCAAAATATCGCCTTGAGAATCAAGCCGAACCATGTGATAGGGGATATCCCAATCAAAATTCACGATATAAAAAGTCCGGCCACCTGTTAGAGCCAACAGATTATCTTCTTGGTGGGGATGGAGATAAAACTGCCAAAATCCGGAAGCGGTATCATTGGGACTAACGGCTGGGCCTTGATGAACAACCAAGTCTCTAGCGTTGGATGTGGATACGGTGATGTCAAAAAAACGAACACTGGGCGTATCACGGAACTTACGATATGGAAGAAGTTCAAACATAAGAGTTTAGGAGACCTAAGTATTGGAAGTTGGAGTACCATGATACATGGATTAATTCAAGTATTGTGTTGTTGATATTACCGCCAGTATCTTGTTGGACGAATTAAATAAATTCTAAATGATTGTCTTTAATCCATACTTAAAGTAGCTGGAACCCCGACGCGACGAGGCTTGTAGGTTTTACAAACTAAGGTTCCAATAGACGAATTGTCGAAATATTCAATACTGCCATCACGGCGAGTTTTATAGCGGCCACGGCAATTATAGGGTTCTTTGCGGCCTCGTTTCCCATCAATGCTCACGGCTGCGCTGTACTCCCAATAGTTTTTGGCACTGCGTTTAATCGTAAGAATACATACGGTTTGATTTTGAATCGTATGGCAGAGGGGTGCCGCTATGGAGGGACTCACTGTCATCAGGGAGATCATAATTCCCAAGAGTGAGGCAACAAAAAGTGAGGCAACGCTGACATTTGCCATATTCAACAACTCCTCAACTAGTTTCGCCAATTGATTCAACGCCATCACCCGTTCATTCGATGCAAACGATCGTAACTGTAACTCGATTTCAGGTAACTGGGTTTCGGGTAAATTGTTGAGACGATCGTTCATTGGTAAATACAGTCAAGTGAAATCGTATCCCCAACTATAGCGTCACCTCAAACCCCACCGATTCGATCGCGGACCGGATCGCCGCATTGGATTGAACCGTCGTCACCTGTACCTGCTTGGTCTCAGGATTCGCCATCACCACAGCATCAGCATCTAAGGCAATGATAGCCGCCACAATCTTTTTCTCGCAAGAACCACACATCATGTCCGGCACCAAAAAATTTAATGAAAAACTTGAGGGCACAGCTTGAACGGTCATTGTCATACCTTAAGAATACAGTGATTTAATTCTAGCGATCTCTAGGGACAATAGAGCATCGATCGGCAGAGAGAGATTCAGAGGGTACTTCAGAGGGCGATTGATTCGGCAATGGCTGACGCAATTTTCGATCGGTAAACCTAAATACTGCGATCGCCGCCGATCGAACCTTCGGGGTTGCCCAATCCACAATCAACGCCAATTGCAAGGTGCCAATGATCATGAATGCTAATGACTGATAATAAAGATTGAGATCCTGATGAACCCAAAGTCGAATGGTCCGATCGATTACAAAGTTATGAACTAGAAAATAACTATAACTATGAGATCCAAGCCAACTACAAGAGTGCGAGACCCACTTAAAACGACATAATGCACGGAACACCACCATACAAAGTAATGACAGCCCGATCGCAATCAAAAAATCATTCACAACCCAGCCAACTCGGTAAAATTGCCCGACAAACCCGCAACTATAGGCCGGAATCGCTAGTGCCAATACTTTAAAATCACTCCAGAAAATTACACCCGTTCCTACTTTAAACTGTTGCGCCACCGTCATTCCCAACACAAACGTACTCAACTTCGCCAGCATTGACAAAAACGGGAACCAGCTCGCCGTCGCCGCCACAATAATATAAGTCGGATGGCCATCAAACACCCACACTGCTAAGGCCCGATATCCAAAGGTAATCAAACAGCTCACCCACAACAAATTTCTCGCCCCCCACCGTTGCAGCAACCACCACAGGGCTGGAAACGCCAAGGCAAAACTTAAAATCAAAGGAACAAACCACCAAGGCCCACTGGTCGAAAGTAAAAGTCGTCCACCATAGTCAAACAATAATGGAAAGGTCAGCCCCGCAAACACATGCCAAGCATCGGGAATGTAGCTGTTAGTCCACCAGCCGATCGCCGCTAATACCGGATACGAGATCGCCGCCACAGTCCAAAACGGCAGCAAAATTCGCAGACATCGCTGCACCACAAAACTGCCTGCCGACATGCTGCCCTTCAACGACATCACCAAACTAAACCCGCTAACCAGAACAAATACATCAACAAACTGATAGCCAAACCACATCCCCGCTGTCACGGCCCGAGACCCGAAATCGGTCGCAAGTTTACCACTAGCCGCCCACAGCAAAGCCCCATTGGCAACGAGTCCCGTCGGCTTCGGCGTGTAGGCATAATCTGTCATTAGCAACTGTGCGTGATAGACCAACAGCACCACCGCTGCAAAAAAACGAATCCCCTCTAGCCAAGCCAATCGTCTTGTCATGCCACGCCCCGATGAATAGATAGCCAAGCATTATTAACCCACGTAAGGTGTTGGGAACTATTTCTCAGTTCTTCCAGACTAATATGACATTCATAATTTCAGGAATGCTAACCCATGAATTTGAAGGAACTAGAGTCACAGACCTCTGCGGCATTCGTAGAACCGTAAAATGAGCAGTCTATTTTCAATAGAATAATAACTAGTCTTTTACGTAGATTCCCTAGCCTAAACTCTATACTTCTCCGACATAACCCGCATTCCTACAGTGTGGAACTGGTATTGAATACGGTTGAATTCAGTCATTATTGACAATCCTCATTGGCAAACCATCATGATCCTCAAATTTAATCCCAAAGATCACGCACATTTAACCCAGCGACGCATCAAGCGCCTAACCAAGCTTTTTGTTCATCCATTGGGATTGTGCCATCTTGAAGTCAAGCTCGATCGGTTAATGGTTCATTGCACCGAAGCTTGGATGGTCGATAGTTTGATGGATGATTTAGAGTACTTGTCTGAGACTGCCCGAGTCATTCTGGGGGCACAGGTCATCAGTTTGTACTTTGCCAAAGAAGAAATATATCGAACCGCCACCGCGCCCCAGCCCCAGATCCCGATCGCCAACTAGATTCACGAGTCTCATGGCCTTGACTAACGAGCCAAATTGGGCGGAGCCGGAGCATCTGGCAAGGTGCAACCGATGATAATTTCCTGAGTTTTGGGATAGCTACGCAGCCGTTGCAGGAAATAATCAGCATCAAAGCTTCGCGGATCAATGCGAGTTCCTGAACGATCGACAATTTTATGGGTAGTGATGCGATCGTCCGCAATCCCTGTTTTCGAGACCAACCAGGCCAACGCTTCATACTGATTTTTAGTGTAGCCACCATGAGTCGCCTCATCGTTTCGTCCTTCCATAGGCGTGACAAGTGAGATGTGATAGGCAAAGTTATTAACCGATGATGGATTTTTTCCACTCGTTTGAACCGTTTCTTCGTGACGATCGGCATTGACAAACACCGAATCTCCCGCTCCATAAGCACGATATTCCGGCGGCACGACATAAACAATTGTGCCATTTTCCCGAATTAGTGCGTGATAGCTCACCTGATCATCATCGTTAGGATGGGATTCACTAAACAAATTTATTACCGATTCAAACGACCCAACCGTCTCGTGCAACACCACAATGGGTTCATGCAAGGCCGAAGCTCCGAACCAATCCACTAAAAATCGCCAACCAAAATTCGTAAAATGAGCCACTGCTGATTGTTCTTGAACTGGCCCTCTAATCTGATTTGCCGTTAGACGAAAGCGAGTTAAGGGAAGCTGTAGCAATGCCTTGAGATCACTAGGATTGCGGGGTTGTCGTGGGTTAGTCCCACAGTCGCTTGCGCCATTAGGAAGTTGGGGCAAACGTTGAGCAATGCTTCCTTGAAACCCAGGAGAATTCGACGATCGGCGGATCGTTCGAGGAGCGTTAACGATCGTATTACTCTGACGTAACGCAATCGCTGACGGGGTTAAGGTCGCAAAGTTCTGTTGAACCGCTCTGGACAATGTTGAGCCAAGCAGAACACCACCCAAGGCACAGATGACGATCGCTACCCACAGTGGTTTAGACATTAGTGTGTAGAGCGATTTACGAAGCGTTCTCCAGCATAATTCCTGATTCCATAATTGCTTAATCAGTTGCTTCATTGCTCTAAACCTGGGTGCGGTCATGAATGTTTACGCATCTTACTGGTAAACTATGCGAAGTGTAGTCTGAATGGAACTTAAAGATGGCAGCGCAACCCGGAAATTGGTTCGCAGCAGGGGGGGAGGTCATGTGGCCCCTACTCGGATTCTCGATTTTGGCGATCGCGTTGATCTTGGAACGCCTCATTTTTTGGTTCAAGGTGCTAAAACGCTCCGATCGCCTTGTTCGCGAGAGCCTGAGTCTTTACCGTCGAAATCCAAACGCGTCCTTTGGTTTACTTGAAAAGCATACTGATCTGCCGATCGCCCGAATCTTTCTCGCCGCCCTTGAACTCGACCAAGCCACACCAGAAGAATTTCGTCTAGCGTTGGAGAGTTCGGCCCAAGCTGAGTTGCCGTTACTCAAACGCTTTAGTACCGTATTTGAAACCATTATCAGTTTGGCTCCGCTATTGGGGTTGCTCGGAACAGTTTTGGGGCTGATTCGATCGTTTGCATCGTTGACCCTAAATTCAGTCGGGGGTAAGAATACTTTAGAAGTCACGGGCGGGGTAAGTGAGGCGTTAATTTCGACGGCTAGTGGACTCGGAGTTGCGATCGTCACCTTACTATTTGCTAATTCATTTCGTGGATTATATTTGCGGCAGTTGGCGATAATTCAGGAATATGGTGGACAACTAGAACTGCTCTATCGTCGGCGATTGGATACTGGAGGCGCTCGGTACACCCCAACTCAAGATCCCCGATATTGAAGAGTAGTAGTGAATTATGCATCCTAGTTATTTAGTCTTTTCTCAGCATGGCATGGTTGATACTCATTACGCCATGGAGTCGCTAGCTCAACGAAATTCATCTGACTTAAATTCCCGTATTATTGCGCCTAATCTTGGGTTTCTCAATACGTTATTTAATATTCAGCCGCTGATTGAAAAGGTGGAAACAATAGCGATTCGCGAGATTAGGAATTATCCTGATGTTCCCATTCGGATCATTGGTTGTTCACTAGGCGGAGTGATTTGGACGGAGATTCTAACGCGGCATCCGGAGTGGTGGCCGAATATTGAATCGTGGGTATTGTTGGGTTCACCCATTGGTGGTGCCCATTTAGCGAAGATGGTGGACCCGTTGAATTTGGTGAGTTTTGCGATCGCACAGGAACTGGGGGTCGATCGTCGGCCTTTGGCAGAAGCTATTGCTCGTCAGGTACCCACCTTAATTGTGGCCGGGGATTGTGGTTCCGGCTGTGATGGGACAGTTCTAGTCCAAACGACGCAATTTAAATATGCCCGTTTTGTTTGTGTTCCAGGAGTTAATCATTCCGGGTTGAGATTTAGTCAGGGAGTGGATAGGCAAATTCAGGATTTTTGGGCGGAAAATCCAAAAAATATTGTGTTTTCAGAGGCTCGACCAATAATGGAGACCATCGCACAATTACGATCGGTGCCAGGAATGACGGACGCACATCCGAAAAATTTTGCGCGATCACAGCCAATCATGACCCTCAAGGATGGCACAATTGTAAGAACATGGGACAACTTATTAGGAGTAAGACATATATTTTTAGAGAACGATCGGGGTGAATGTGAGTTTGGCGGCTATGTCGGTTGGGTTCATCGTGACGGACTTGATCGGACAATTCAAACGGTAATTCAATCCTAAGAAATTGAATTGATTTTAATTACTCATTTATTGATTTTGCGAGATAACCCATGATAGACGGACTACGATCGGTAAATCATAACGAGATTTCTGCAACTTCTACTGACTCAAGTCTCACACATCCGATCGTTTTCTTTGATGGGAAATGTGTGATGTGTAATGGTTTTTTAGATTGGATGATGACGATCGATCGGGAGGCCAAACTTCGTGTATCACCGCTTCAAGGAGAAACAGCACAAAGACTTTTGCCCCCTTTATCTCATAATCCAGAAGAATGGTCCATTTATTTTCTTGATGAAATAGGTTTGTATTCGCAATCTGAAGCTGTTGTTCAAATTTTGCGCCGATTGGGTGGGATCTGGGCGATGTTGAGTGTTGGCGGAGTGGTGCCATTGGTATTGCGAGACGCTATCTATCGGATTGTGGCTAGTAATCGCTATCGTATATTGGGAAAGCGGGATACGTGCCGGGTTCCGAGTGAAGAGGTTCGATCGCGCTTTTTACCGTAAAATTTCCAGCTATGACATACTCTAATGTCCGACCGAGCATCCTATGTATGTCATAATTTTTCAATCCCCATACTAAATAGAATATGAGTATTGTTTTCCTTGCTGGAGCCAGCCGTGGTGTTGGATTTGAGATTGCACAGATTCTTTCTCAACAAAAGATAACTACGATCGCGCTTTTACGTAATCCTGAATTCCAATCAAAACTCGAAGCATTGAATATTCAAGTGAAGTTTGGAGATGCTATGAATGAGGCTGAATTAATAACAGCGATGAATGGGCAGTCAGTTGATACGGTAATTAGTACAATAGGTGGAACGTCCCTAGAAGGTGTGCGATCGGACTTTGTGGGTAATCGTAATTTGATTGATGCGGCAGTTAATACGGGCGTGAAGCATTTTATTTTGATCACTTCGATCGGGACTGGAACAAGTAGTAATGCAATTCCTGCTAGTGCGTTGGAAGCGTTAGGTGCGGTTTTGAAAGAGAAGGAAAAAGCCGAAACTCATCTTTGCCAAAGTGGTCTGACCTACACGATCATTCGTCCCGGTGGATTGAAGTCTGAACCTGCAACGCAAAATGGTGTGCTGACCGGAGATCCTACAATAGGCGGAATCATTCATCGCGCAGATGTCGCAGAGTTGATTTGTAAATGCATTGGCAACGATCGTACCCACAATCAAACATTTAGCGCTGTAGATAAGACAATGGTTTATGGCGATCGGACCTTTGAAATATTTGAACTATGATCTTTGATGACGATTGAACTTACAATCTGTCCAATCGTCTATGTCTTGCACGAATTCGAGGTGCAGTAATAGTAAATCCATTGATCTGTATTCGCAAGACGATCGGCTTGGCTCACTAACTCAATATCGTTTTTCCAAGAATAGATTTGAATATCTTCAAACCAGTGAGATAGTTGCTCGATTTGTGCTGAAGGTCGAATATAGTAAGTACTAAGTTGAAAATTATGGGATTCATCTTTAACAATTTTATGGGATGATTCTTGAACTTCTTTTAGGGTTAGCGGTCGATTCAATAGTTTTAAGATACCCGCTATGACTAGGTTTGTATAGGTTGCGATCGGATTCCAAGACCATTGTAATTTAAAACTAAAAGCACTTTCAAAGCTTTGTAGATTGTGACTAGAAAAACAAAAGATTCCACCGGGTTTAGTCACACGATGAATTTCTTTTAGAATGGTGAGCCGATCGTCATGATCGACATAATCAATGCCATTGAAACTAAAAAGAACAAAATCAAATTGCTGATCTTCAAAACCACTCATATTCCTTGCATCACAAACTTTGAATTGCCTTTTAACGGTTTCGGGGAAACGTTGTTTGCAGGCATTGATCATTTCCGGCGAATAATCAACACCGATATAATAGGCCGTCCGATCGCAGAAATGCTGTGTAGTACGTCCGGCCCCTACACCAATATCCAGCATCTTCATCGTTGGTAACTGTGCGGAAAGCCGATCGAGTATCGTTTTCTCAGCGGGCTGGAGATCCTTGATTTGTTTATAGTATTTGACAATATTGGTGGTCTGATAGAGTGTATGATTGGCGAACATAGAGAATGAATAGTGAAACGGCTATTAAATTTCTTTTAATTTACTATACTTTAACAAGCATAACCGCTAAACTAGAACTGAATTATCGGAGGATATCGATCGATGAGCACCATCCTTGTCCAACTCAGTCCTGATATTCAATTCACCGATCGGCAATTCCAACAGCTTTGCCAAAACAATCGTAACCTTAATTTTGAACGTAGCTCCCAAGGAGATTTGATTATTATGTCCCCTACAGGAGGTAGCACAGGCAACCGTAACGCAGGACTCACGGCTAAGCTTTGGATTTGGAACGAAAAAACTCAACTCGGCGTGGCCTTTGATTCATCAACAGGATTCAAACTACCCAATGGAGCCGATCGATCTCCTGATGCTGCATGGGTTACAAACGATCGGTGGAATGCTTTAACCATTGACGAACAGAATAGATTTATTCCGCTCTGCCCAGATTTTGTAGTGGAATTGATGTCGCCGAGTGATAGCCGATCAGTGTTGCAATCTAAAATGCAAGAATATCAAGACAATGGTGTGAGATTGGGAATTTTGATCGATCGCACAATCAAACAAATCGAGATCTATCGCATTGGGAAAACAATGGAGATAGTCAATCGGCCTGAAATAATTTCCGGTGAAGATGTGTTACCGGGATTTGAATTAAAAATGAGTTTAATTTGGTAAATGCAGATAAATGCTTGGTTCATTCACAATCAAAGCCTCGATCGTCAACAAACCAAACATCTTCACTCTAGGCGCGAGCCTTAACTGAACTATCGTCAAGATTGAACAGCACCGTTAAAGTATCCATCGCTTGACGCCGCGCTTCAATATCTTTTTGAGTTCGCAATTGCACCATCGGTTCATGCAAAATCTTATTCACAATTCCACGGGTCAACGCTTCCACAACTTCTTTATGTTTGTCCCCAAAGTCAGTCCCCAAGCGAGACAATGCTTTTTCTAATTCCTGAGTCCGAATTGCTTCGACCTTATTGCGCAAATTACTAATGGTTTCCACCGCATCAAGCGATCGTAACCAATTGTCAAATGATTCTACTTCCTCATCCAGCAGTACTTCCGCTTCCATGGCCATTTGGCGACGGCTTTCTTGGTTCTGAGCAACCACCGCTTTTAGATCATCTACATTGTAGGCTTTGACATTAGAAAGTTCTTTTACATCTGAATCGACATTCCGAGGAACAGCAATATCAATGATAGAGACTAAACGATCGGGATCAAGAATGCTTTCGAGTTTGGCCCGATCGAGAATAGGTTCCGTCGCAGAGGTGCTGGTAAACACAATGTCAGCTTCGGCTAACTGCGCCATCATTTGATCCATTAAGCCTAATTTTAAATTGGCTTCCGGGAAATCTTTCGACAGTTCTTCGGCGCGCTTCATAGTACGATTGAGCACCGTCATATCCGTAGCGCGTTTGGAAACTAAATGCTTGACCAAAAGGCGCGACATCTTACCCGCACCTAGAATTAAAATTTTATAGGGAGCCAAATCTCCAATTTTCATTTGAGCCAGTTCTACCGCCGCCGAACTGATGGACACCGCGCCCGTTCCAATACTGGTTTCAGTACGTACCCGTTTTCCGGCAACAAGCGCTTGCTTGAGGAGTTGATTCAAAACCCGCCCGACGCTACTACATTGCTGGCCTGCCTGATGACATTGCTTAACTTGTGCCAAAATCTGGCCTTCCCCCAGCACCAAACTATCCAACCCTGATGCAACCCGTAAAAGGTGCATGACGGCATCTTGATGCAATAACGTGAATAAGTAAGGCCGTAACCGATCGATCGGCAATTTACTATGGGCCGACAAGAACTGCATGATTTCGCGAACGCCAGATTCAATGTCTTGTAAAACAATATAAATTTCAAGACGGTTGCAGGTACTGAGGACGGCCACCTCAATGATACTGGGACAGGCTCGGAGCTGGGCTATTGCGCCTTCATATTCAGGCTCTGGAATACTAAGTTTTTCCCGTACTTCGACAGGTGCTGTTTTATGAGTCAGTCCAACAACCGCAATATTCATACTTTCAAATGGTGGATATTTATGTCACAGATTTCGAGAAAAAAATGGTGACGGAACCATTGCAAGCATTGCCCGTTTTCCATCACCACTTTCTATTTTAACGCTACAGGAATTGTGAATAATCACAACGCTTATGACGTATTTATTAATCATTACGATCGATTCGTAACACCTAGTATCATGATTCGCTTAGAGACTAGTTGACCAATTGAATGGTTTTGCCCGGTTCCCACATGTGAATCGTATCAACGAATCGTGCAGTTTTGGATTCGCTGGAGACCACGAGTGTCTGAGTCCGTGCGCCGCCTGGGAAGTAGCGAACGCCTTGGAGCCAGTTGCAGGAGGTAATCCCAGTTCCGACAAACATCACTTTGTCCCCGGAGGCAAGTTCGTCGGCGGTGTAAATTTTGTCAGGATCGGTAATGCCCATGCTGAGCATCCGAGCAATATTTGCTTCTTTGCTTTCGCCAATCAAGCCAGTTTTCACAATTGCAGGGTCATAGATCAACTGACCTTGGAAGTGAGCGCCCATGCATTTCAGCGCAGCCGCACTAATCACGCCTTCGGGTGCAGCACCAATTCCCATGAGGGCATGGATTCCAGAATCAGAGAAGCCACAGTTAATCGCCGCGCCGACATCACCATCGCCGATCAATTGAACCCGAGCGCCCGCCGTCCGAATTTCTTTGATCAAGTCATTATGGCGTTCGCGCTTCATAACGATGACGGTGAGGTCATTGATAGGAATATCGAGGCACTGGGACAAGATTTGAAGGTTTTCAGTTGCAGATTTGCTAATGTCTACCTTGCCTTTAGCGGCTTGAGGTGCGGCCAATTTCTTCATGTAGAAGTCAGGCGCGGCGAACAATCCACCTTTTTCAGCGATCGCCAAGACAGCAATAGCACCCGCTTGACTATAGGCACAAAGGTTGGTTCCTTCACAAGGATCGACAGCAATATCGATCTCTGGACCTGTGCCGTCTTTGTGGCCGAGACCGACTTCTTCACCGATGAATAGCATGGGCGCGTCATCCCGCTCACCTTCACCGATGACAATCCGACCACGCATGGCGACTTTGTTCATCCGTTCCCGCATGGCTTCCACAGCGGCTTCGTCGGCACCGTCTTTGTCACCCTTTCCGGTTAAACGGGAAGATGCGATCGCGGCGGCTTCCACAACTTCAATAATCTCTAAACCAAGCTTACTTTCCATATCCACTGCGTCCTCAAGAATACTGATGTTCAGCGCAAAAGGATTGCGACTTCAGTTAAATAGTCTACCAAGAGGCGGACCGATCGCCAGAGTCTGAGAGACTGAGTTCAGTGTTAAGTTTTGTAGGCTTGTTTTAGAGGGATGGTCGGTAATTTTTGTCTTATTGGATCCAAGTTCTGAGGGGGAGGGTCTTGAGCCGATCGTCGGACCTCGGTTATTCAGCAATTCAAAATTCAAAAATCTCAGAGCCTGATGGACTGAATATTAAAAAACGATCGCGATCGGCCCTCGAATTTGATTAAGCAAAACGATCGGCTCGATCGTTGATTTTGTATAGTGCCTAAATTTTAGAATTTTTAGCAGACTAGCAGAATTCTTTGTCATGGAATATACTGAAGTATTGGGTCTAGGATCCCAATTTCGGCACTTATGCTTACAAATTGTCGGTCTAAGACCCATAAAGTGGACTTAGATAGAAAGAGTCGGTCTAAGATCCTCAAGGGGTACTTATGCGGAAAATTCCCGTTTATATAATTGTTAGCCCTCTAAATTATCTGCTGGGGAGGTTATTGAGAGTCCACTGTTGGGATGCGATAAACTAGAGTAGCCCTAACATTTCAGGTAGGGCTTGGTTATGAGGGCAACAATAAAGTTCTACTGAGAACATTGCCAAGTGACCAGAGCTAGGATTGTTCACCAAAGTATCTACCCTTTATGTTTAGTAACGAGCTTAACCCTGAGCAAAACTCGATCGCTAGCCACGTAGAAGGCTCAATTCTAGTGATTGCTCCGGTTGGAACAGGTAAAACTCGCGTACTAGCGGAGCGAGTTCTACATGCGATTCATAAGGGCATTTCCCCTAAACAGATTCTCTGTCTAACATTTACCAACCGAGCGGCTAAGGAAATGAGAGAGCGGTTAGCAAAGTACTGCCCGGATCAATTGCAATATCTGACGATTAATACTTTTCATGGTTTATGCGCTTCTATATTACGGATTGAAGCTCGTCAGTTTGGTTTACCCGCAGACTTTGTAATTTATGACGATGCCGATTCCATTGAGCTGGTCAAGGAAGTTTTCAATTTATCGAATGATCGTGATGCTCAGCAATTATTTTTTAACTTAGCAAACTGCAAAGTTAAAGCTGAAGATTCCCAGTTATTTTTGGACAATCTAGCTGAGAATCTATATGCACCATTAGGCAGTAACAACGCTCAATGTGCCGCGCAATATCAAGCTATCCTTCAAAAGCGTCATGCTTTAGATTTTGCAGACCTTGTGTTTTATCTTCGGGTCATGCTACGGCATGAATCGGAGATAAGCCAACGTTGGGCAGATAAGTTTGATTTCGTTCAGGTTGATGAAGTTCAGGACACTCATCTGTCGGAATACGGCATTGTTAAGCACTTAGCTTCTAACAGCGGCAACCTGGCAATGATTGGGGATCTGGATCAGACTATTTATGAGTGGAGAGGGTCTGAGCCAGATGAAGTCATTAAGCAATTTAATGTTGATTTCAACCCCACAACGTATTCTTTAACCTGGAACTATCGAGCCACGAAAACTCTTCTAAATGCGGCTTCTGGGTTTGCCGATTCATTTGAACATCGACAAACAAAAATCACACCTGCGCCTGAATGTGAGGTGGGCGAGTTGATTCAAATCTATTCAGCAAGTAATGAACGAGCGGAAGCAGAGTGGATTGGCAAGCAAATCCAGCAACTAGCTAGTAAGCAAGAAGAGTTTGACTACAGCCGAGTGGCAGTTCTTGCCCGTAGCCATAAACGCACAGAAGTAGTGAGTCGAACATTAGAGCGGATGGGCATCCCTTGCGTCACAGTTGAGCGATTCCAATTTTTTATACGCCAAGAAGTAAAAGATGCACTGGCTTACCTGCGTCTTATTCTCAATCCTTTTGATGCTGGAGCCATGCGCCGGATGCTGCTCCGTCCGAGTCGCGGGATTGGTGATGCGACGATTAAGACTGTAATTGAGGAAGGCAAAAAATGTGGATTCAGCTTAACAGACATGCTATCAAGCCAAACTTTTACAGATGGAGATCCCTTCAGCAAACTGTTAAGAGCTTATTCATCTGGAGTCGTCACAGTCTTTGATGTGGAGACAACAGGGTTCTCAGTTAGTCAAGATGAGGTTGTTGAAATTGCGGCAATTCGCTTGATAGAAGGGGAATCACAGGCTGAATTTCACGCTTATATCGTAAATACAGTTAGTGTTGGCGATTCAGAACGAATACATGGACATAGCGATCGCTTCCTGTATAAACACGGTCGATCTGCGAAAGATGTTTTTAGTGAGTTTTTTGAGTTTGTCGGGAATTCAATTCTGGTCGGTCATAATGTGGGCTTTGACATCAAAATGGTGACTGCTCAAGCTCAAAAAGCTGGTATTACTGTTCCAAAGCTGCAATGGGGAGACACGTTAGAACTGGCAAATCGCTTTATTAACTCTGATCGTTACAGCTTGGAAGTATTAGCAAAACATCTAAATCTTGCTCATCTGCCTAGTCATAAGGCAATGGATGATGTGAGAACCACAATTGATTTGTTAGGTGTTTTAGTACCGTTAGTTGAGCGTAGAGCCGATTACCGTCAAGCTCTGGTGTATCGCTATGGAGAGGAGTTTGAAATACTTGCTGAGCAGATGGGTGATTGGCGCGATGCCAGCCAATCACTACGACCCGCAGATCTGTTGGATAAGTTGCTAGTAGAATCTGGACTATATAGTTATTACCAAGCAGATGAGAAACGTCTACAAAATCTCCGGCATCTTGTACGTATTTTTCAAGAACGAGATGACCTAGCTTTACATCCCGATACTGCTTTACGCGGCATCCTTGAATTTACTGCTCTTGCCAAGAACTTAGACCAAGTTTCTCAGGATGACAATCAAGTTCCTATCATTACAGTCCATCAATCCAAAGGGCTGGAGTTTGACAGTGTTTTTATTGCAGGTGCTACAGAGGATGAATTCCCTAGCTTTTTTAGTGTCCGTGACAATAAATTAGAAGAAGAAAAGCGGTTGTTTTATGTTGCAATGACGAGAGCAAAGCAAAGATTATTTATATCTGCTTACTCAAGAGATTTCAGGGGATACTCAAAATCTCGCAGCCAATTTATTCGTGAAATATCTGAGGAGTACATTCAGTGAGCGAAACACAACCTACATACCGCTGCTTTCATCCTTCTATTGCGGAAGCCTATACTGCTGTTCATCAATGGCTAGATACTATTGAAAAAGCTCAAGGATATAAATCAATAGATCCTCGCGGGAAATGGCAAAAGATATTGAAAAGTGAAGATCTAAAAAATTCAGCCTTTCAATACTATAATCTTTTCCCAGCGCACTACTTTAAAGCAGCACATGTTCTAGAAAATATTGTTAACGAAGATCGATTGATAAGCTGGCTCAGGCACAAGCAAAAATTTTGTATTCTAGACATTGGATGTGGCGCAGGAGCTGGCACTGCTGCTGTCATAGAGTCCGTACTTATCCTAAAAGAACAGGGAAAAATCTCAAATGAGATCAATATTCTTGCTATCGGTGTTGATCCAAATAAATTCTCGATTCTTCTTTACAAGAGGCTCATGGAGAAATTGAAATCTTCTACCGTAGGTGTGCTAAATATAGAGTTTAAATGTGTAAAAAGTGGTTTCCCAGAAGCTACTCGTGGAATCATTCAAAATCTAAAGGATACGCTGAATATATCTCAGCTTCCTTGTCTTTCAAATATTTTAACTATTCAGCTAAATGTTATTTCTCCACTCAGTCAGACTTTTAGGGAAGAGAAAGACGAATATAATGAACTATTAGAAATTGATCCTGAAATCTGTGATTTTCTTACAGAGGTTCCTGATGAATTTGGTAATGCCGAGGCTCATGCGTACAAGCAGATACTTGAAGATGTCCCAGTTGACACAATGCATGTCTTGACTATTGCGACTAAGAATATAGAAAAGTATGTTCAAGCCAATACGAATAGTGAAACAGCTTTAGAAGAACGAGTGAGAGAGATGTCATCTACTCTCAGAGATGTAATAGGAAAGCGCCATACAGTTGAACAGTTAAATAATGATAATCATGAAATATTTTTTGAAAATCCTGACAGCAGTTACTGGAAAGACAGAAACAGAGCTAAAACTGGTGATCCTGTAAGGTTTTATGCTGATTTTCAAACAGTATGGAGTGCTGATCTAGAAGAAGATAAAGAGTGGAATGAGGTTATCAGTCTTGATAATCTTAGATTAGCTTGGGCAAGGGCAAGAAATAATCTTTTAAGAGAAACATTATGTGATGAGACCGAAATGCGTCTCTTCGATCTCAGTCTTGATATAAGACTTGGAGAGCTACGAGAGCAACTATGCGCTTATGCTAGCGATGTTGCTTTGACGGATGAAATGCTCTCATATAGAGTACCAAAGAACTTTAGTGTTTCTCGTCCCAAGGGACTTTCGCGCATTGAAGAAGAAATTCTTTCAGTAGCAATTATCCAGAAACTAGGTGATAAGGCTTCTCAACTAAGAGGTAGTAGCTATGCATATAGAATTTCTGGAAAATCTGGTATTCGAGGCACAGAATACCTATATGAATATTGGTTCCAAGCGTATTGCCATTACATGAAAAAAGCACGGGACAGTGCTAATAGATACCCTAATGGTGTGATCTTAAGAGTAGATATTGAGTCATTCTATACAAAAATCATTCAAAATCAGCTTTGCAATGAGCTTTCTAGAGAGCTAACTGTTAGTGAACGTGTGCGTTGGCTAATTCGGTTATTACTTTCTAAAGAAATTGATGAGCATGAAATAGGTAAAGGTATTACACAAGGAAGCGTCAGTTCAGGCTTCTATGCAAATATCTATTTAACTTCGGTAGATGCTAAATTTGGAAGTGGTAATGAGTGGGGAGTCGAGTTTCATCGTTATGTAGATGATATGATTTTAATCATTCCAAATCCCGAAGATATGGATATAGTTGAAAGTACTCTAAATGGTGCGCTAGACGATTTAGGACTAAAACTTAACGAGTCTAAAACAGAGAAAATTTACAAGATTGCTTCATTTCTGGAGCAATCTGATGAAGATGAATGCCTGGAAAAATTGAGCGATCGCTTCGATAGTATTGTGAACCCACTTTGGATATTGAACTCAGAACACCGTGCTATTTTTACAAGTTCTTATCGCAATGATAAACTCTGGTGGTATCACATTGGACAATACCAGCAATGCCTAAAAGCATTGAAAATTCATACAAATGAAACAGAGCTTAGTCGCAGAATATACAAGTATCTATTCAGTGAAAAAAGTCGAGAAAGAGATTTGTTAAAACAAAAAGAAGTCTTTCAACTGGAAGGTGAATTAAAGTCTACGCAGCCGCTAAATCATGATTCTTCTAGTGCAATCCTTCAATGGGTTGAGTCTTTCACTAATTCTAATGATATTTGGATTAGCAATAAAAATAAATTACGTCAAGAGTTAGTTGAGCTATTTCAAAATAGCTGGAAAGAACTACATAATTCAGGTGATGGCAATCCGAATGACATACGGAAATTGCAGCGGTATATTCGCTTTGCACTCTACAGACTATCAGTTTTAGGTTTTGAGGATATACTCTGTACCTTAATGGAAATTTTGCGTGAAGCTTTTTGGATCATTCGCGATCCCATAAATGTTCTGGAAACCTTAGCACGGCAAGGCTATCATGCTGAAATCAGAAATCTACTGGTATATTATCAAAGCCTTGAGCAACCTATTGAGTATCTTAAAGCGATTACGATTCGGGCTATGCGCTTTCTACCGGACATTGATACTCACGAATGGGAATTGATTGTTAAGTTCTCAACTACTCTAGATAATTCTGTCAGTCTAGCCGAAAAGCTTATGGCAACTGAAACTTGGTTATATTTAGGACATAAGTACAACAACTTCAAACAAAGCCAGCATATTGAAGCGGTGCTGGCTCTTCGCTCTGAGCCAGCACCGCCGAGCAGATTGAAGAAAAACTACCTGTTAATTTTGGGACAGTTTGAACCTAACTCTGTACAAGAATTTTCCGTCAATGTCAATGATCCTATGCTCGTTAGCGCACGGGATCTTGCTCTTCAAGGTAATCTATCTGAAATATTTGATCTGCCAGAACTTAAAATCCTCCGAGAAACTTACTATAGTGGTCAAGGGTCAACTGACAGTGAAGAGGGATCGCCTTGAGAAACTGAAAGTCAGGTAATCAGCCTAAACTCTGTGATGAATTGAGAGCGTATTTCTGTGCGCGAGGGCTAACAATAGCAACGCGCAGGAGCGGACGGACGAGAATATCTTGGTTATAAAGCTAAGCGCTCTGCCGCCGCTCAGCTCTGCCGTTAGGTGGCAGAAATTCAAAAATTTCAGAGCTTGGAGCCGATTCCGAATTTGGAATTACTGTCGGTTATTAGCCTGCTTAGACCACGCGAATAAATTGCGCTCTAGAAACGAAAGTCCCTCTAGGACTAAGAATTAGTTGTAAATCTCTCTTTTCTGAACTGCGGAGCTGCTTCCTCTACTAGACCGTAATTTATTCTCGGGTGGTCTAGGTTGTAGACGATTGAATCCATAAATTATCGATTTTAGTTAATTCTCATTCCGAGAAAACACAAGTATCACAATGATTATTTCTTTACTATTTGCAGCACTACTTGACTTTTTAATTGGTGATCCTTGGTCTTGGCTACATCCAGTTCAGGTGATGGGCTGGTTCATTTCGATTTACAGTAAATTTACGCTTAAATTTATTCAAAATCCAATTCTCCAAAAGATTGCAGGAATTGGCTTAACCCTATTACTTGTATTGGGTAGTAGTGGCATTGTATGGGCAATAATTAGTAGTTCAAAATTCATTCATCCTTGGATTACGATCGGCACTGAATCGATTATTCTAGCCAGTTGCTTTGCCGGAAAAAGTCTTCGAGTTGCCACAGAAGATGTATTGGCACCACTTAAAGATAGCGACATCCAACAAGCGCGATCGCGTCTTTCTCGGTATGTGGGCCGAGACACCAATAATCTAAATGAACCCGAGATTCTGCGTGCTGTACTCGAAACCGTTGCAGAGAATGGTGTCGATGGCGTAATGGCACCTTTATTTTGGGCGATCGTTGGACTTGCTACTCCCATGGGTCCCGTCCCCTTTGCGATCGCCTATAAAGCAGTCAGTACCCTTGATTCAATGGTGGGTTATATTGCACCGCCTTACACCCATTTGGGATGGTGTAGTGCAAAACTAGATGACCTATTGACCTATATTCCCTGTCGATTGATGGTGATGACACTCGGTATTATTTCGGGACATCCGATCGCGCTTTGGAATCAATGTCGCCGAGACGGTGCCCAAGATCCTAGCCCCAACTCGGGCTGGAGTGAATGCGCCTATGCGGTGACATTGGGTGTGCAATTGGGTGGATTGAATACCTATCGTGGTGTGAAAAAAATCAAACCAATCTTAGGAATTCCTAATCAATCTATTACGCCAGAGGTTATTCGATCGGCTTTGGATTTAAATCGACGGTGCTTTTTAAGTTGGATGTTGATTGCGATCGGGCTTATTGGGTTACAGATGTAAGCTCAATTTGCTAAAGGAATAGGCGATCGGACATTGGATTAGACATTAGAGTTTATCCGATCGCCCTTCAGTCTACGCAATCACAAAGTTCACCAATTTACCAGGAACAACGATCGTTTTCTTGATTTCTTTCCCCTCAATGTACTTCTGCGCTACTTCAGAAGCGGTTGCTAAGGCTTCAATTTCATCTTTAGTAGAACTAGAGGGAACCATGATACTCCCTCGCATTTTACCCAGGATTTGGATCACGATCGTAATTTCATCGACCACCAATGCACTGGAATCAAGCACCGGGAATGTTTGGGTATGAATGGATTCAGAATTCCCAATAGAATGCCAAAGTTCATCGGCAATATGCGGGGCAAAGGGTGCTAGTAATCGCAGTAAGGTTTGAATTCCTTCAGCAAATACAGGAGAATCCTTTTGGGTAAAATCATTCAAAGCATTGTTGAGTTTCATCAATTCAGAAATTGCCGTATTGAATTGATAATCATCAGTCAAATCTTCAGTGATCTCTTTAATTGCAATATGAATTGCACGGCGGAGATCTTTTTCGGATTTTGAGAAGTTGCCGGATGCGATCGTAGTTACATTTGCGTTTACTCCCGACTCTGTGACGACTCGCCAAATCCGATTCATAAACCGGAATTGCCCTTCGACATCTGCATCATCCCATTCTAAATCCTTCTCTGGTGGAGCTTTGAATAGAATAAACATTCGTGCCGTATCCGCACCATATTTGTCAATCACATCGCTAGGTGCAACACCATTGTATTTAGATTTAGACATTTTTTCATACACCACATCCAATGTATCACCTGTTTCAGGATCCATAGGATTTGTCATATCAGAGATATTTTCAGGGGTAATGTATTGGCCTGTTTTTGGGTTTTTGTAGGCTTTGCTTTGGACCATACCTTGAGTCAGCAAGCGTTTAAAGGGTTCGTCACAATTAAGCAGACCCCGATCGCGCACTACTTTAGTAAAGAACCGCGAATATAACAAGTGCAGAATTGCATGTTCAATCCCGCCAACATATTGATCCACTTGCATCCAATCATTCGCGATCGCTGGATCAAATACTGCCTTATCATTCTGTGCATCGGGATAGCGCATGAAATACCAAGACGAACACATGAAAGTGTCCATAGTGTCGGTTTCACGTTTAGCTGGAGTTCCACAACTAGGACAAGGAACATTCACCCAAGATTCTAATTTAGCGAGGGGCGATCCTTTTCCGGAGAACTCAACATCTTCGGGTAACTCTACTGGAAGTTGATCATCAGGAACCGGAACCGCGCCGCAGTCAGGACAATGAATAATCGGAATTGGGCTGCCCCAATAGCGCTGCCGGGAAACCAACCAATCGCGCAATCGATAGTTAATCGTGCCTTTGCCTTTGGTTTGGGATTCCAACCATTGCACCGCCACATCGACGCTTTGGTCTTTAGCTTTGCCTGCTGTGATCCCATCCAATGGACCAGAGTTCGCCATTACACCAGAATCGGTGAATGCTTTTGTAATAGTTTTCCCATCCAAACGTTCGCCGATCGGTTGAACCACGACTTTGATTTCCAAACCAAACTTCTTCGCAAATTCAAAGTCCCGTTGATCATGGGCCGGAACCGCCATAATTGCGCCCGTTCCATAGTCCATCATGACGTAGTCTGCAATCCAAATCGGAATTTGCAAATCATTCACGGGATTGGTCGCATAGCTTCCGGTCCAGACTCCGGTTTTCTCTCGACCTTCAGCAGTACGATCGATTTCGCTTTTGCTAGCCGAGGCTTCTTGATAGGCTTTAATCGCAGCAGATTGTTCAGGTTTAGTAAGTTTTTCTACGTATGGATGTTCCGGCGAAATCACCATGAAACTCGCGCCCCACAAAGTATCAGGTCTTGTAGTATAGACTTCTAGATCATCTCCAATTTCAGTTTTGAATGTGACCTGTGCGCCAGTCGATTTGCCAATCCAATTGGCTTGCATCGTGCGAACCCGTTCCGGCCATCCATCCAATTGATCCAAATCCTGAAGCAATTGTTCAGCGTAATCAGTGATTTTAAAAAACCATTGTCGTAATTGTTTTCGTTCAACCTTCGCACCCGATCGCCAAGACCGACCTTCAGTATCAACCTGTTCATTAGCCAATACAGTTTGATCAATGGGATCCCAATTGACGATCGCTTCTTTTTGATAGGCCAGTCCTGCACTGACAAATTGCAAGAACATCCACTGTGTCCATTTGTAATAGTTTGGCGAACAGGTGGCAATTTCTTTATTCCAGTCAAAGGAGATTCCCAATGCATCGAGTTGCACTTTCATTTGGGCAATATTCGAGTAAGTCCATTTCGCGGGGTGAATATTACGTTCGATCGCGGCATTCTCCGCAGGCAATCCAAAGGCATCCCAGCCCATCGGATTCAATACCCGAAATCCCTGCATTCGTTTAAGCCGTGCAATCACATCGACAATGGTATAAACGCGGACATGCCCCATATGGAGGTTCCCGGACGGGTAGGGAAACATCGATAGCGCGTAGAACTTGGGTTTGCTACGGTCGGTGGGGGTTTCAGACAGCTTCTGCGCTGCCCAATCCTTCTGCCATTTTTCCTCGATGTCAGCGGGGGTATAACGGGACTCCACGGGGTTTCTCTCCAAACAGGTGATGAACGATGACCAACGGTCGATCTAGACGATCGGAATAATGCCGTGTTCTATTGTAAAGGTTGAGAGGACGAGTGAGCTATGAGGTTTCATAAGAATCGGCCATATATTTTACATTAAAGGAAATTTGGATAATGAATTAAATTCAGGATATTAGGGGTTCCATTAGATGCGCTTTGACATCATGACAACGAACTATGGCGAACTAGCAGGAAAACTAAAAACCTATTGAATAGTCTGAATAGTCGGAACTTCAGACCCATTTGAAAAATATGGTGTTACAGATTTAGGGATGAAAGAATTTGTGTATTTACCGGAAAACCGTTGTAGATTCATGGATTTCATACCTTTATTCAGCGACACTCTAAAAAGCTCTAGGAATCCCCAGAGCCAATCTAAATCACCTAAATAAATCAATAGAATTCAAGCCATTTATCCAAAATCAGACTTCAGCCCATAACAATCGATCGGTCATAAGCATTACAAGTCAATACTAACGAAACCTGCTGTGCCGACAGATGCAACAGCACCAACTCATCTTGGCGCAACGTCGTAGGCTTGTACCAATACAACGACACCACAGCCAGCACCTCATCGCCCCAGATCACAGGTACAACAACGTGGGCCTGAATATCCTCCGCCACATAATGCGCCTCAGTCGCTAACTTTGCATCCGACGGAATATTCATGGCCACCTGCATCTTCCGGGTTGCGATCGCCGCCTTCACCAACTCATCATCCGCAATCCAACTGACCGTCGCCCCGTAATGTCCTTCAGTTGCCGCCAATTGCGATCCATCGACCATTTGCAAGACGGTCCCATCCGTCGAGAAACTTCGACCGAAGCATTCCGCCAGAGGATCCAGTGTCATCTCAGCCGATTTCGCATCTTGAGCCACCCGAAGAATAGTCGCTAGTAATGCCATCTGCGCCTGCGATCGATTTAATTCCTCTGTTCGCTGCTTTAATAGTTCATAGGTTTCTGCTGCCCGTTGCACCACCGCCTTCAGCTCGCCAGGATCCCACGGCTTCGTAATGTACTTATAGACTTGACCGGAGTTAATTGCCTCCACCAAATCTTCCACATCCGTAAAACCCGTCAAAATAATCCGTACCGTATCCGGAAACTCAGGCACAGTACGGCTCAGGAACTCAGTCCCCTTCATTTCCGGCATCCGTTGGTCGGAAATAATAACCGCCACCTCGCCTTCTTGAGCCAGCAGTTCCAAAGCGCGTACACCGCTCTCAGCCTTCAAAACCTGAAAATCACGGCGAAAGGTTCGATAAAGCAGATCTAGATTGTCTGGCTCATCATCCACCACCAGCATCTTTGGTTTTTTCGGACGTTCAAGATTCATCAACTGCCGACTGATGCTGTCTAAATCCGGAATTGTGTATTCCATAAATCCTGTAGTGATAGCTGAGTTTTATATTGATCTAGTTTTGCCCTAATTCCGTTCCAAATCAACATCTTTAAGCCACACATTCACGAAAACCCGGCACAATGGAAACATAACATTACCTTCAGCCTCCTATTTCCATGCCCCAGTCCGACCTCCCCAGTAGTCTCGAACAAACCGCAGCCGATCTTCAACTCAGCGACAGCCAATACCAACAAAAAATGCAACGTCGCCAAGCCGTCCAAGCAAAACGCCTGGAATCCTGCGCCGAACCCAAGGGCCTGATCATCGTCCACACTGGAAATGGCAAAGGCAAAACCACGGCAGCCCTAGGTATGGTACTGCGATCGCTGGGGCATGGCTTCAGAGTAGCTATTATTCAATACATTAAGGGAGCTTGGGAACCTGCTGAAAAAGCTGCTTTTGAGACTTGGGGAGACCAGCTCACCTTCCATGCCATGGGAGAAGGGTTCACCTGGGACACCCAAGTTCGCGATCGGGATATTGAAATGGCTCAAACTGCGTGGAAAAAATCTCTCGAATACATCCAAAATCAAGACTATGACGTAATACTTCTTGACGAAGTTAACATCGCCTTAAAATTGGGGTACCTAACCATTGAGCAAGTTTTAGAGGGACTTGCCCTAAAGCCTGATTTAAAGCATGTCATCCTAACCGGACGTGGGGCACCGGACGCTCTCATCGATCGTGCAGATCTTGTTACTGAGATGAAAATTATCAAACATCCATTCAAATCCCAAGGCATCAAAGCACAAGCAGGGATTGAATTTTAACTTATCCACCATAGCGCTCTAACTATCACAGGTTTCGGAAACGCTGATTTTACAGGAGGAGGTTTTACAGGAGGTAGCGCTATTTTAAATACAGCTTCCGCAACTGGAACGTTCAGCATTAATAATATCGGTGCTGTTACCTCGGCAACGCCAGTGTCACGTATTGGGCTGCACGCACGCGGTGCGGTTGGGGCTAAAGTATCCGGGTTTATTGGAATGATCATTGATCATTCGAGTCTCATAAAGAAACCTCGGTATGCGGGAAACCCAGCGTCTTCAGACCTGGGAGGGAAGCGACTCGCGGGACTTTAGTCCCCTTGTTCTGCCAATAACTCAT
>JAYUEW010000267.1:0-5021 GCA_043739045.1 Synechococcales cyanobacterium | reverse complement strand
TTCGGCTTGCAACGGCATATTCAATAATTGCGCTAAGGCCCACCGATCGATTACCCCCGTCTCTAGGACCAATTGCTGACCGTCTTGCATGTCATACCGCACAGACGCTAGCTCCAAACCAGACATCCAGGCGGCTATTGCAAGCGATCGTTGAGAATATAAAATCAACCCCGGCACCAAGGTATCGGGTGCAAGTTCCAATTGAGCGATCGGGTAGGCTTCACCAAAATCAATCTTCCAGTATCCCATCTCCGAGAGTGCCGAGGCTTCTAGTGCGACGGTGCCCCATTGCTGAGCGAGAAGGGCATCTTGCATGGGCTGGGGTGGAGTCAAGGGAAATGAAACAGCGGCATTGGAACCCGCTTGATAGCCTGCTTCCAATGGATAGACCGTCAACGATCGCTCCTTCATCCATTGATTCAACATGTAGGTCCGGCGGCTGGGCTGGCAAGGAATTCCAGCATCCGAACAGGCTTTCGTAATCATGTTGTTCATGGATTGACGGAAAAACCGGATCCGATCGGGCGTGATTCCAGCTAGGGCGATCGCTTTAACAATGGCTTCGCTGAGTTGGCCCGAATTCACTTGAGAATTAGAACAATACTCGGCATAATGAAAAAGATTTGAAGCATCGGCCCCAACCTCCGTCGGACTTTCACAAATCAATACTTCCCAAACCTTTTTTTTGTTTTCATCCACGATCGGTCGCGAATAAAAATCTAATTCCCAAATAATTGTCATGATTGCCTTAAAACGATCGTTGAATCAACCTAAACCATCTGTCTAATGTCCTTTCGTTGGTACCAAAAGACCCGATCCCCCTAAATCCCCCTTGATAAGGGGGACTAAGAGTTAATTTCTAGATCCCTCTTTTTCAAGTTCCCCCTTATTTTCAAGTCCCCCCTCTAATTCCAGTCCCCCCTTACCAAGGGGGCTAGGGGGATCGAATCTCAGTCACAACGCCTGACTCCTCAAACACTCTCTAAGAAATTCCCTTAACCCAATAGCGACTTACGCGCCCGGTCCTTGCGTGCATCGGCCTCTTCAATCAACTTGTCCAGATTATCCAAAACTTCACCATCGTACTGTTCTAAGATTTTAGTTGAAAGCGAGATTCGGCCCTTGCCTTCATCAATGTTGACCACTAAGGCCTTAATTAGCTGACCAACCTGGAACACCTTATTCAGATCGCCTACCGTTTTCTTGCTCACTTGACTCACATGCAGCAAACCAGTACAGCCTTCAAACTCCACAAAGGCTCCAAACACTTTCAAACTGGTGACGGTGCCTTCAACAAGCTGACCGACCTCCAATTTGCTCATGTTGACCGCTCGACTGGCTTGTCGGTTCGATAGGACAATTTTATTTTTTTTCTGGTCCAAATCAATAACGCAGGCCGTGAGGGACGTGCCCACTAAACTTTCTAGGTTTTCTCTTTCGTTGAGCTGCGATCGGGGAATGAAGCCCCGTAGTCCAAGCGCATTGACGGTAACGCCGCCTTTATTGACATCCAATACCTTGACTTGCAGGCTCCGATCGGTCTTCTGCATGTCTTTAAGATCATCCCAAATCAGTCGCTCTTCCAGTTGACGAATGGAGACCGTCACTTGGCCTTCTGCATTTTGGTCACCAATGATTAGAAATTCACGCGCTTCTTGAAGGGGTAAGAAGGAGCTGATGTCATTAATGCGATAGACGCTGGCTTCGTCGGTGGACAAAAATGCAGGAGACTTGCCGCCAATATCAATCAGTGCGCCATCGCTTTCGTAGCTGAAAGCTTTCCCCGTGACGACTTGACCCTTGGCAAAGGCGTATTCATGTTGGTTTAACGCTTTTTCAAAGTCATCCATCGAAAAAGATGGGGATGCGGGAGTTTTCTGAGCCATAGCTAAGGAGTTGATGATAAGGAGTTGATGATTTTTAGTCAGTCTATCTAGTGTATTACGGCAAGGGGCGAGAATTACATAAACTAATCCTTGGACTTGTACTCATTACACCAATTTGGACTCGTTACACCAATTTGATTGCGAGCTGAGTTTGGTATGTGGTTTCAAAACTAGTTTTCTTATTGTCAAGGCTCCAAAGTTCTAAGGCGCAGTCATCTTGGGGATCTTTGGGATGGACGATGAGTTGCATGACTGGGGATCTGGAAATGAGTTCAATGCGATCGATCGCTCCAATCTGACGGCGATCGAGGGCCACCGCTAATCGTAACAATGGACTAAGTTGATCAACGACTTTACGATGGCGTTTGCTGCTGATGGTTCGGTAGGCATCATGTTTCTTTTTAGGATTACTTTTGCGATGGTAACGGGCCAGATTTGCGATCGCTTGAATTTCGGCTTCTGTAAATCCCAATAGTTCTGTATTGCGAATTAAGTAATAAGAATGCTTGTGATGTTCGGTATGGTTGATATGGTGTCCGCAATTGTGCAAAATTGCAGCGCTCCACAGCAATTCGCGTTCCTCAAGACCCCAGTTATGGAGAGAGCCTTGGCTTTGGTCAAACAGTTGAAGGGCAAACTCGGCGACTTGTTCACTATGGGCTAGATTGACATTGAATCTTTGTGCGGCTTTATATACACTTCGGCGACGAACTGAGGCTTGATAACGCAATCTATCTTCAATCAATCCGTGGGTCAACATCCAATCCACCACCACGCCTTCCCGCAGCGATCGTTCACAGATTTGAATCGTATCCACCTTCATTTGGGTCATCACTTCAAACAAGATCATCGCACCCGGCAACAAAATCTCCGCTCGGCGTTCCGACATTCCGGGAATCAATAGCCGATCTCGATAGTTCAAATAGCGCAACTGGTTAATCCAATCCTTTAGGTTTTGCCTGGAAAATTCATAACCATGAAGTGGTTGAGGAACACTTCCGATTGTGGCTTTGGCTTGTAAGATGGCGATCGCTTCAATGGTGCCGGATGTGCCGACCATTTTTAGACATTCACCGGGTTTGATTTTAGCTTGGGCTTCTTCAAGGGGCCGTTCTAACATGCCGCAAATATAGGAGGTTAGGGCAGTGAATTCCTTATTGCTAATAGGTTCAGTTGTGATGTATTCATGCTTCAGACGCACAGCCCCAATTTTGGTACTGCTGAGGGATCGCGCTTCGGTGCCATCGCCCAAAATTAATTCTGTGGAACCGCCACCAATATCGATGATCAAATGGGGCCGATCGTTAAGGCTCATACCCGACAGAACGCCCAGGTAAATCCGCCTCGCTTCTTCGGATCCTGAAATTAGATTAATCCAAAGCCCCAACCGCGCTTCAACCTCCTTTAAAAACTCGGCTCCATTGGGTGCTTCTCTCACCGCACTAGTGGCGACCGCAATAATTTCTTCAGCCTGAAGTCCCTTTGCTACCGTCAAACAGCGATCGAGGGCCGTCATGGCGCGTTCTATGGCGGCGGGGGTTAAGTTTCCCGTCACTTTGTCTCGATCGCCGAGTCGAGCAGTCGATTTTTCGCGGGCAATGATGGTAAAGGCCGGAATGGACGGCTGAACTTTGGCGACGACCATATGAATCGAGTTGGTTCCCACGTCTATTGCTGCCACAATCGAGTCACGATCCCTGAGACTGGGCTGATCTGACTGAACTGTTAGTGGCATAGCGAGAGCATCAGACATGGCGTTACCGACTCCAACAAAAAACAACAGGACACAAGCAAGACATACAAGGCTATTTTCAGGTATCTTAGCGCCTATAGTCCCTCTCTCTAGCAGCGTGTTTAAGCCCATGTCTCTACGTTCTGAATCAACTTTTAGCTCTATTGTGCGTCTACTGCGTTGGGATAAACCGGAAGGGCGGTTGATTTTGATGCAGCCTGCACTGTGGGCCTTGTTTTTGGCAGCTAAGGGACATCCGCCGGGATTGTTGGTGGCGGTGGTGGTGGTGGGTTCAATAGTGACCAGTGCAGCGGGCTGTGTGGTGAATGATCTGTGGGATCGCAACATTGATCCAAAGGTGGAGCGCACTAAAAATCGGCCCCTTGCGTCCCGTGCGTTGTCGGTGAAAGTGGGCGTAATTGTGATGTTGGTGGGGTTTCTTTGTGCCTATGGATTGACCTTCTTTTTGAATGCATTAACGGTTTGGCTTTGTGTGGCAGCGGTTCCGGTTATTGTGTTGTATCCGGCGATGAAGCGCGTGTTTCCGGTGCCGCAGTTGGTGTTGGCGATCGCTTGGGGGTTTGCTGTGTTGATTTCCTGGAGTGCGGTGAGTTGTGGGGCGACTCCGGCTGCGACGGGTTGTTTGGGGAATGAAACCTGGTTATTGTGGGCGGCGACTGTGTTTTGGACGTTGGGGTTTGATACGGTGTATGCGATGAGCGATCGGGAGGACGATCGGAAATTGGGCATAAATTCAAGTGCATTGTTTTTTGGCAAACGGGCACCGGAGGCGATCGGGATATTTTATGGTTTGACAGCGTTGGTTCTAGCGAAACTGGGGCAAGTTATGGGACTGGGCTGGCCGTTTTGGGGGTGCTGGATGATCTCGTCTGGGATTTGGGCATGGCAAACGAGGCAATTGATGCAAACGAAAGTTCCCCATCGATTTTATGGAGAAAGTTTTCGGCAGAATGTAGCGATCGGATTCATTTTATTGGCGGGTATGATTGCGGGAGTTTGGCAATAAATTCAATCAAAATAATCCCGACAGTTATCAATGCGAGTATCACGGAGAATCCGTTGGGCAATAGATTCTCAGACAATTGATGGTCGGGATTATTTTAATTAGCTATCGACGTTCTAGAAGATATTGACCATTGCCATTGATTTCACCGTCGCAACTGGCAAAATTAGCAACAAACCAAATCAAATAGAATCGCCAAATTCGACGAAATCTAGCGTAGTCAATACCATAATCTAAAACACGGATTTCATCTTGAACCCGATCAAAATTTTGGAGCCAAGTCGCAAAAGTCTGCGAATAGTTGGTGCCATTCATATACCAACGATCGATCGTTTTTAAATCCCGATCGCAGTTTGGAACAGCATCAAAATTCCAATAT
>JAYUEW010000266.1:0-4213 GCA_043739045.1 Synechococcales cyanobacterium | reverse complement strand
ATTCTTCGGAGGAAACAGCTTGTGTACTCCTATGAAATCAGGATAAATTATCAATCATGAGGGGAGATACACGGAATCAGTCGGGGTATCTGCCTAAATTGGGGAGATGTACGGAGTCTATCTGGGTATCTGCCTAAATTGCAGTGCTATGAGGAAAGTGTCGGGGTATCCATCCCAATCAGGATGATATTCAGAATGTTTCTGTATATTAATATAGTTAGACTGACCAAGTTATCGGGGGGAACTACTCGAAGAAAGTTATTCTGGGAGGTCGCTGGTTGGGAATTTTAAGCATATCTGTTAATTAGTTCTGCCATTTGGCAGTTACGCAGCATTTCGGTGCATTTATAATATAAAACGCTAAGGCTCAAGGCATCTATTTTGAGGTAATGTTTTTAGTAAACTAGAAATTTTAGAATGGTTCGGTATGTAGAAATACAGTGTAATTCTAGCTAAATACAAAATGACATAGTTCTGGAATATTAGAGCCGAAGAAACTAATTGTAGAAGCAGAAAATGCTGCCTCGATCATATTCATTTTATGTCGAATTATGCTTTATCAAAATCAGCAAAATCTAACCTGATGAATAAACTTTTTCGCTCGATTTTGATATTCCTGAGTGTGTTGATTGTTATCACTTTCAACCTCAAGGGCAGTGCAAACCAACTGGACTTGAATGATAGGATCGATCGCTTCATCACAACTCAAATGAAGACTCATCACATTCCTGGTTTGGCACTCGCGATTACTCACAATAACCAAGTGTTGCACGTTAAGGGATACAGTACAGCCAATGAAGATCGCCCTATTACAGCACAGACCCAATTCTTGATTGCCTCGTTGAGTAAATCGTTTACCGCAATTGCAGTGATGCAGTTGGTCGAAGCGGGACAAATTAATCTAGATTTACCCGTGAAAACTTATCTACCAGAATTCACCGTGGCTGATCCAGCGTTCGCTGCCAAAATTACCATTCGTCATCTCCTCAATCAAGTGAGTGGTTTATCTGACGTAGGCTTTCCTGAGTTGCAGGTTTCCCAAGCAACAACAATTCGTGATCGCGTTACTAGCCTCAGTCAAGCCCGTCCCGTTGCGTTACCGGGCGCTCAGTTTCACTATTTCAATCCCAATTACGAAGTGTTGGCGCGAGTGGTTGAAGTGGTGAGTCAACAGCCATTCTCAGCCTACTTACAAACGCATATTTTTACACCTCTTCAGATGTCGCGGACGTTCAATGCAACTACAAGTGCTGACGCATTCCAAGGTGCTACCAACATGGCACAAGGACATTTGATGGCATTTGGAATTCCCTTCGCATATCCAGAAATGTCTGGTTATCTGAGCGGCAGTAGCGGTGTCATTTCAACCGCAGAGGACATGGCAAATTATCTAATCTTCCAAACCAACAGTGGACAATTTAAAGAGACAAAATTGCTTTCTGAAAGTAGTGTGGCGCTGATGCACACTCCACCCAAAACCATTGGTAGTTCCTATGGCATGGGTTGGTTTAAGGGCAGCGAGAACGATGAACCAGCGATCATCGAACACAGTGGATTTTTGTCTACGTTCTCTACGCATGTTGTGCTGTTGCCCAAGGAAAAATATGGAATTGCTCTACTTTACAACATCAGTGGGTCGCCGTTAATTCCAATGGCATTTCCGCAAATCAAAATTGGACTGATTCAATTACTAAAGGATGGACAGCCTGCCGCAGGTGGGTTCTCAATAACCTTGTGGGGTATAGCGATCGCACTGTTGATGTTTATAGGTGTAATGCTGGCAATCCGCAGTTTGCTTTACTTACCGCAATGGAGACAGGCGATTCGTAGAACTCCATTATGGCGGGTCTGGTTAGGGATTGGCTGCACATTCTTGCCAGCAATTTTCTTACTTGTATTGCCTTGGCTATTGGCATTGGTGTGGCATCGATTCTTTGGATATGTACTACTATTTCGGTCTATGCTGGATCTGATGCTTTGGCTCAGCGTGTGTGCTTTTTTGGGCGTAGTGAATGGAATTTCACGTTTGATACTTCTGGCGCGTTCCAATGGATTGGATGCGGTACAGTGACCAATGGGAGTATGCACACGCAGTCAACGCCTTAATTAAAATCATTGGGCTAAGTTTGCTCGTGATCTCTGTGCTTGTTGAAACGTCGAAAAAGAGCGCGATCCATTCCGATCGTGAGTGAGACTCGTTTAGATGGACGATTGTGGATAGTAGTTGAGTAGCGATCGCAGCCTAACAAATCAATGAAGCAGACGGACGAAAGATCTGGGTGAGGCTGCCGAAGTTACCTGCCGCCGCTTATCTTAGTCGTTATGCTGACTTGAATCATAAATTATTGAACCGATCGCTTCAATAAACCAACAGCAATTCAAAAATCTCAGAGCCTGAAAGCCTCGTTTCTCTTTTCGTTCAAACTCCACAGAGGAACAACGATCGGCGGGAAAATGTTTAGGTCATTCTGAATTTGGAATGATTGAACCAAAGGACGATCGCGTTGGTGAAAGGCTAATTTAACCTGATTATATTTTCGGCTTTTTGTCAATGCGTAAGTTCTATGTGTGTCAAAATAATCATTGCGAACTAAGCTCTACATCTTTGAACTCAGTATTGAATCTGCAATCACATTGACTCATGAATAAGATTTTTTTAACAGTTATTGAGGGAGCCATTGCTTTTGCAGCGACTAATGTAGATGACCTCATCGTTCTATTATTATTTTTTTCTCAAGTAAACTCAAGGCTTCGACCTCACCATATTGTGGGTGGCAGTTATTGGGGGTTTACCATGATTGTGACCTTAAGCTTAGTTGGCTTTTTCGGTGGCTTATTTATTTCATCCGCCTGGATTGGGTTACTGGGAATTGTGCCGATTATTCTTGGCATCAAAAATCTTGTCTACCGCGAAGACGATGCACAACTACAAAGTACGATCGCTGACTTTCCTAATCAGTCGAATCGCCATCCGTTCGTAGCAATGTTGATTCAACTGCTTCATCCCCAATCCTATCAAGTTGCAGTCGTCACTCTCGCCAATGGTAGCGACAATATTGGGATTTACGTTCCGCTATTTGCAGCAAAGAATGCAATGGAATTAGGAATTATCCTGATTGTCTTTTACCTGCTCTTAGGAGTATGGTGCTACGCGGCCTACCGATTTACCCGAAATCCGAAGATTGCCTATGTTTTAACTCGATATGGTCATTCAATTATGCCGTTTGTTCTAATTAGTTTAGGGCTATTTATCTTGTGGGAAAGAGGGACATTCGAGTTATTGGTCAGGAGTTAACAGAAGCTAGCTACGGTAGTGCCATAAGTCCTTGATGGAGGGATAATTGAGGGGGATTGCTAGTTATTGTTGAACCGATCGATTCAGCATCAGCAAGTCAGGAAATTAGGCGAGCTGGTCGATCTCGATCGGCAACTTGTCGAGGTGTATCAAGCCGATCGATCGATGGAGTTATTAAGCAATCCCGAAGAAATCTCAGCCGATGAAATTATGTCGGGTTTTGTGCTCAAATTGGCTGGAATTCTGACCCCATAATTATTGGGCTAAAGTCTAGTAAAACCGGGGTGTGGACTGGTTTACGATCTTTTCGTGCAAATCCGTATAAGTGGAGTACCATTCTCTCACCTCAGCAAGTTTATAAAGACTTGGGTAATTAGTTTTTCGGTTCAAAATCCGGTTTAAGAGTAAGTGTGAGTCATGGTTTATCAAGCGGACGATCGGTCAGAACTATCATCAGAAGCAACAATGGTGGAGTTAGCGCAGGGCGGTCATTTGCCATCGCTCAATGCTTGGCTTAATCAGCGTTTAGCCACTCACCGATTGCGGACCAAACTGAGCTATGTTCGGCCCGGTTATGTTCGTATTTCGATCGCCCTGCGCCCCTCAGCCAAAGTTTCCGCAAAAAATCCGTCCTTCCAAAAACGCCTAACTCGACTGATCTGTCATCAACTTTGGATCCTCAATTCTGACGTGCTAGATGGGGCTTATATTGTTGTCTCCTATGTTGGCAAGCCTAGTATTTTGTGGAAACAATCGGTTCGCATCACGTCTCCTGCCCGCAAAGCCGTGATTACTGCGGCCCAAGCCAATATAGACCCGTCGAACGTGACCCGATCGCCCCAGCATCTCAATAGGGCATTACGTCAGGCGACTCAGAAACGTAAGCAATTCCAACTGCTACGATCGATGATGATTAGT
>JAYUEW010000265.1:0-6584 GCA_043739045.1 Synechococcales cyanobacterium | reverse complement strand
ATTCGCAGTGCCTATCATTTTTTTATCGCTAGCAAAGATCCAAAAGTCCAAGCCAAGAACTTTCTAGACTTGACCCGATCGACTTGGGAAACCAACGATCTTCCTCCCGTATTAGATTTAGAAAAAAGCTATGGCCTAGACCCAGACACCGTGATTAATCAGGCCGGGATCTGGCTCGATACGGTTGAAGCTTCGATCGGTCGTCGCCCAATCATCTACACCTACCCCAACTTTTGGGACGCAACCCTAAAAAATACGCCTCGTCTGGGGGCCAACTATCGCCTTTGGATTGCCCACTACGAGACTAATAATCCGTGGGTCCCAGGCAGCTGGAAATCTTGGAGCTTCCATCAATACAGCGAATCCGGCAGCGTTCCTGGGATTTCGGGAGCCTGTGATATGAATAATTTCAATGGCGATCTCGACACCTTACAAACCTTACTCAACTCCAAAGCACCGTTACGCCAAGGCCGATCGGGTAAAATTGTCGCTGAACTGCAAGGCTTACTCAATGCCAAAGGCGCAAATATTGGTACCGCCGATGGTCAGTTTGGCCCGCGCACTGGACAAGCCGTGATGAATTTTCAAAAATCAGTCGGCTTACTCCCCGATGGCATTGTTGGTGGACGTACTTGGTCTGCTCTCATGTCCAATGGCACTGCCGCAATACCGTCCGTTTCGACTTTAGCTAATGTTTGTAAAAGCTATAAATCTTTACCGCATCAAGATAATGCCCTAAATTGGCTCAATCAAGCGATCGCCCCAGCCATCATGCAGACCTTTGCTCAGGAATGGCGACAAGTGGGGCCAACATCTCCCATGGCCACGGCGACCTTGCTCCTGACCAATGTCTGTAAAAGTTATAAAGCCTTACCTCATCAAGATAAAGCGCTTCAGGATCTCCAGAAACAACTTCCACCCCAAACGATGGACCAGTTCATTAAGCTTTGGCGCAGTGCCTAAAAGGAGTTCAGACTTTATAAAGAGAGTTAGAAAAGAGATAAAGATAGTTAGAAAAGAGGATTGATCTGGTGACATCACTCGGACAGCGGGCACTCTAGGGGCAACTTGAAACCTTTAAAGCCAAACCTCTAAATCCAAACCTCTAAATCTTAGGTCTAGGGTGTTAAAGCGTCTTGTTGCTCATTGCACCCAATCTTCAGCTAGCCGCCCATCATGAAAACCCCGATCGTTCCCTTCGCCGATATTACCCGTCAGCACGAGATGATTCAGGCCGAACTCGAAGCTGCCGTTCTTGGTGTGATGCGCCGAGGTGACTACATCATGGGTCAAGCTGTTCAAGACTTTGAAGCCGATTTTGCAAAGGCCTGCGGGGTGGCCCACGGAGTTGGTGTAGCCTGTGGAACTGATGCGATCGCCCTAGGACTACAAGCTTGCGGGATTGGCAAAGGTGATGAGGTGATTTTGCCTGCTAACACCTTCATTGCAACTCTAATTGGAGTGCTGCGATCGGGAGCTACACCAATTTTAGTAGACTGCGAAGCCAGCACGGGTCTAATTGATTTGGCCGAAGCAGAACGGGCGATAACTCCCAGTACAAGGGCGATCGTGGCCGTCCATCTCTATGGCCAAATGGTCTCTCCGACATTGCTGATTAATCTAGCCTCCACCTATGATCTTCTAATTTTTGAAGATGCAGCCCAAGCCCACCTAGCCGAGCGAGAAGGCTACCGGGCCGGGTCAATTGGCATTGGCGCAGCATTTAGCTTTTATCCAAGTAAAAATCTGGGTGCCATGGGGGATGGTGGCATGTTTGTTACACAAGACGAAGGAGTTGCTCGTCAAATGAGAACCTTGCGGAATTATGGCGCGCCTAAAAAATATCTTCATACTGAAATCGGCACGAACAGCCGTCTTGACACCATGCAAGCCGCAATTTTACAAGTCAAACTGCCCCATCTCACCCGATGGAATCAAGAACGTAATGCAGTCGCCACCCACTATCAACAGATCCTGAAGCCACTCATTCGTCGAGGCATTTCGCCTCTGCAAAACCATGTTGGGATGGGACATGTTTATCATCTATATGTTGTCTGCGTAGTTCAATCTGGTGAAGCAAATTTTACCTGCAATCTCGATCGTGACACTCTTATCGCCTATCTGGAAGCTAACGGTATCCAAGCTGGAATTCACTATCCCTTGCCCTGTCATCTCCAACCGGGCTTTCAATTTCTGAGGTATCGTCAAGGTGATTTCCCGGTGGCCGAAAAACTAGCAGCGGAAATTCTGTCGTTACCTATTTTTCCGGGAATGACCCAATTGCAAGTTGAACAAGTTGTGAGCGTTCTGACGGATGCGATCGTTCAACCCGTGGTTCAGCCCGCTGATTTATTAGTTCCGGCATAATCTCGACGAATCTTTCCCTAATACCTTTCCTTAATACCTGGGTTTGCCATGCGTGTCCTCTCTGTTAATACCCGATCGTTCCTTAATGACAAGCTTAACGGTAAGTTTAATGCCAACAAAGTTCCTTGGATAACCGGGGCGATCGGATTGGTTTTGTCACTGATGTATGTGCCGCTGTTAACTCATTGGGTTCATGGTTGGATATTCAAATCTATTAGCATTGAACATGAATATTTCAGTCACGGCATGATTGGGATTCCATTTGCGGCGTACTTAGCATGGCAATCCCGATCGAAATTTATGCCCCTAACTGCATCAGGGCGAGATCAACTTTTGGGGATGGCAATTTGTGCGATCGCGGGTGTGTTCTACCTCAGCAACCTCGCCGAACCCGTCAACCTCTCACTGCCTCTGATGCTAACAGGTGGAATTCTGGCCTTTAAGGGTCGCGGGGGACTTCGGATCCTCGGTTTTCCGATGCTTTTGCTCTGGCTCGCCACTCCTAACGAACTGCCCTATTTAGTTGCACCGTTCACGGCCCCCTTACAAGTATTGATTGCCAATGTTGCGGGCATCATTCTAAAACTACTTGGGTTCCCGGTTACGGTTGACCAGTTTTATATTTATTTGAATGGTAAACAAGTCGAAGTCGCACCTTATTGTGCTGGATTGAAAATGATGTTTACCAGTGTCTATGTTGCGCTGCTATTGCTGAACTGGACAGGATTGGACCAGAGCCGTAAGTTTACTCTCTTTTTTGTAAGTTGTGCTGCCGGAGTCAGTGTTGTTGGCAATATTATTCGCAATACTATCCTGACGTATTTTCACGGTACGGGCCAAGATGCACTATTTGTCTGGTTGCATGACAGTTGGGGCGGGGATCTCTATTCAGCCGGACTTCTAGGAATTTTGGCGTGGTGGATTGGAAAATTTGAAGCTCGATCGGTCCCCCTAAATCTCTCTTAGTCCTTCGTTCCCACATTCCCATGAGATCTCTAACCTACAACCGCGATCGTCTGACTCGAATTCTACTTTTACTGTTCCTGACAATTATCCTGACGATCGGAGCAGTCCCCGGTTATTTGGCAGGTAAATGGCAATGGCAAAATCCACCTGCTGTCAAAGCCCTCGCTCAACTCAGAGTCATTCGTAAACAAGGCCTTCAAGTTCCCGGTTGGCCAACCCAAGAACAGCGCACCGTCACGTTAGGCGGACATTTTTGGTCGATTCAACAGATCAAAAACGATCGGAATGAAGACGCTAGCCTATTTCTATTTACTCAAAATGGACCCAAAGATCAACCTCAGGTTGAATGGTCTGAAATCAATGGAATTCAGCGTTGGCAGACTGATTCGGACGGAGAACAATCATTTGACATAAAACTCATTAGTAATCTTGCTAATAATAATGGTTCTGTTACAAACTCTGTCACCGCAAAAATATTCCGAGCCTGGACTGCAAAGCGGACCTATGCCGTATTGCAGTGGTATGGCTGGAGCGATGGTGGGCATTCTAGTCCTAGCCATTGGTATGTTGCTGATAGAATTGCTCAACTTAAGGGCCAGCGTCAGCCTTGGGTTGCCGTCGCGATTTTGTTCCCCATGGAACCGCTTGACGATCTGAATAAATACCGCGATCGTTTAACCGAACTCGCCAAAACCGTCCAATTGCAGCTTGTAAACCAAGCCCTCCGCCCCCAAGCGCCTACCTGATAATTCACCATTTGTCCGCCCTCATGAAACCTGTATCCGTTCTGCTTTCGCTCTTGCTGGTTCACGGGATCGCCCCTAGTTCGATCGCTCAAACGTCCATGCCGCCCGACGTTCAGTCCGAGCCTCAAGAGCTGAAGCCAGCCGGGGCCAGCGCCCAGCAGTTATTAGAGCAAGCTCGCCAACGATTGCGAGATCGGGGTGAATTGCCTGCGGAAACTACGCCGATCGGACCGTCTGACGGGGCAAATCCTGGCATAATTCCTGGCACAAGTTCTGGCCTAAGTTCTGAGCCGATCGTCCCGCTACCTACCCCCTTCAGCACCTATCGGTTGGGTCCGACGGACGTGATCACGGTGTATGTGCAGCGGTTTCAAGATTTGAGCTTTCAGGCCGCGATCGACCAACAAGGTAAAATAACTCACGCGGTCCTAGGCAAAATTTCGTTACAGGGATTAACCATTGACGAAGCTCAAGAGCAAGTCCGTCAAGCCGTAAGTCGTTACATCATCAATCCGATCGTCCTTCTTTCCCTCTCAACTCCTCGCCCAGTCCAAGTCACAATTTCGGGCGAGATTTCTAAACCGGGTCTTTATCCATTATTACAAACTGGCGGTCGAGTTTCATCCGTATTACTCGCGGCGGGCGGAACCACTGAACGCGGTGATTTGCGAGCTGTGAAAGTCCGACGAACGTTCACGAATGGCACCATAAAAGAGCAAGATATTGACTTATATACGCCCCTTAAAGACGGTTCCGCATTTCCAGACCTACGGCTACAAGATGGCGACGTGATCGTGATTCCAGCCCTAGATCCAACAAAAATGGGAGAGTACGATCGGTCTATTGTGGCCCGCTCAACCCTAGTCAAACCTCTCCTCACTATCCGAATTCTCAGCTATGTCCGAGGCGGTTTAACAGAAGTTCCGGTGCCAAATGGAAGTAAATTTGTCGATGCCTTGGCCAAAAGCGGCCTGAATCCAGACCAAGCTAATCTAGCTCGCATTGCGGTTGTTCGGTTTGATCCCATTCAGCAAAAAGCAATCACGTTTGAAGTGAATGGAAAAGATGCACTAATGGGCGACCCAAAACAAAACATTGCACTTCAAGATAGCGATGTCATTATCATTGGCCGTAACTTTGTGGGTAGAATCACGTATGCCCTAAATGTATTCACCCAGCCATTTCGCGATGTCCTAGGATTCACCTTGTTCTTTAAGGAGCTGAGCAACAGCACTTCAAGCCTATTTGGTCCAACAGGACGGTAGAGAATTGAGAGTTCTTTGTGGTTTTGATGTTTCCCTGTTTATGCTTAATTTCGTATTCATAATCTAGCATTCTCAATTCTTTATCCCCCATTCTCCCATGGCCTCTCCTCTGATTAAGCGTTATTTTCTAGCTGTCGATCGTTATAAATGGTTGATACCGACTGGATTGGCTTTGGGGCTAACGGGAGGCAGTTTAGCGCTTTCTATTCCGGATGCCGCTCCGGTGTATACAGTGGAAGCGAGGCTGATGGGAAATCGACCAACGACTATTTTTTCGGCGACGGGGACGGAAGTGCGGCAACCGATTGAGAGTATTACGGCAGATGCGATTTTGAGTGATGAAATTATTACTAAAACTGCTAAGGAAGTGGGACTTGAGGCTCGGGCGATGATGCGAAATCTGAAGGTTAGTTTGCCGACAGCAGCAGGAGCTAAAGATAAAAAAGCGCCGACGGGTAGTGCAGAACGGGTTAAGTTGGAATATAAAGATACTAATCAAAATCGGGCGAAACAAGTTGTTGAACGGCTTTCACAAAGTGCGATCGATCGGAGTAAAGGCGGGAATACTGCGCGTTTGAATGAAGTGATGAAGTCGCTTAATCAACGATTGCCGAAAGTTCGCGGTGAATTGACAATTGCCGAGCAAAACCTAGAAGCCTACGATCGTGCTGAAGGCCCAGCATTGATTGCGGCACAGAATGGAAGTATTAGTATTGCAATTTCTCAGGGCGAAAATCAACAACGCGCCCTACAAGTTCAAATTGAGGGTTTGAATGCAGAAATTGGGAGTCTGCAAGGCAAGCTTGGAATGACAGCCGAAGAAGCCTATGTATCCTCGGCCCTGAGCGCAGATCCGCGTCTGAGCAGTCTCACTAGCCAGATTGCCCAATTGGAAACCCAACTTGCGATCGCGAGTAAAGACCTACGGCCTGAGCATCCCACAGTCATTCAACTCACAACCCAAATCAAAGTCTACGAAACTCAACTTCAGCAGCGTGTGGGTGAGGTGATGGGGGGCAGTGGCGTAGCACGACCATTCCCCGCTAATGTGCGTCAAAGCAGTAGTCTTGATCCTGAGCGTCAACGGCTGGCGATGCGTTTAGTTGAACTGACCACTCAGCGCGACAGTTTGACAAGACAGCTAACCATTGTGGGCGGTTCGGGGGTGAAGCTTCGAGAACAATTACAAAATCTACCGAATAAACAACTTGCCCGTGTTCGATTAGAAGATCAACTCAAA
>JAYUEW010000264.1:0-4647 GCA_043739045.1 Synechococcales cyanobacterium | reverse complement strand
GGGCACTAAATCGGGAAAACTAGCACTGACGTACTTAGACTCGTACAGGTTGACGATCTGGGTCGGCGATTGGGCTTGGACTAGGCGGAGAATGGTTTTAGTGCCGCCAATATCACCTGCGATAAGAACTGTCATGAGGGAATATTTAATATGACTTTTCATGATCATGACACAAGACATCGTGAGAAAATGAATAGGTGTCAGATTCGTATGCTAATTTTTAATGAGAATTCTCATGAACCCCGCGATCGCAGACCTTCGCCAAGACTACAAACTCCATGCCCTGCTGGAAGCCGATGCAAATCCCGATCCAATTGTCCAGTTCCAAACTTGGTTCAATGAGGCTGTTGCTGCACAATTGCCCGAACCCAATGCCATGACGGTCGCCACGGCTACACCAGACGGAGTTCCATCGGCGCGAGTGGTGTTGTTGAAAGGATTTGACGATCGGGGCTTTGTTTTTTTTACCAATTACGACAGCCACAAAGGTCAAGAATTACAGGCCAATCCCCATGCAGCGCTGGTTTTTCTCTGGACTGAGTTAGAGCGCCAGGTGCGTGTTCAGGGCACGGTTGAACGAATTTCTGCTGTTGATTCCGATGAATATTATTACAGTCGTCCAGCGGGCAGTCGTTTAGGGGCTTGGGCTTCGGTCCAGAGTCATGTGATTGCCGATCGAAGCGTTTTGGAAACTCGTTTAGCTGAATTAAAAACTGAATATCCAAATGGCGATATTGCGCGGCCATCCCATTGGGGTGGGTTTCGGGTGGTGCCGACTCTGATTGAATTTTGGCAAGGGCGATCGTCTCGGTTACACGATCGCTTGCGGTATCAGAAAGTGTCGGCAGGTTGGACGATCGATCGGTTGTCGCCATAAATATTGTCAGTCCGATCGGGGGAGATGATTTAGTGATGAATATCAATTGGAACTATCTAGCCTATCGTGCAATTCGGCTCATTCTTTTGAGCTATGGCACAGTGGCTATTTATGCCTATGGCTTTAGCGATCGGAGCATTTTCCCCGCTATGCCGACGACCTATGAAACGCTGCCTGATCTCAAACAAATTCCCACGTCAAAGGGCCAAACGATCGCCCTTCGCTACCTCAAGAATGACACTGCAAAATACACATTTTTAATGAGTCATGGCAATGGTGAAGATTTGGGGGATATTCAGGGGGAAATGGAGCGGTTTTGGGCTATGGGATTGAATGTGGTGGCCTATGATTATCGTGGCTATGGGAAAAGCCAAGGTTCGGCAAGTGTAGCTAATGTTTATGATGATATTGATGCTGTATATCGCTATTTGACGGAAGACATGAAGGTTTCACCCGATCGGATTCTTTTGTATGGTCGGTCAGTAGGTGGCGGGCCGAGTACTTATTTGGCGGCGCGTAAACCTGTTGCGGGGATGATTTTGGAGAGTACATTTATCAGTACTTTTCGTGTAGTGATTCCGATTCAGGTTTTGCCCTTTGAGAAGTTTCCAAACCAATCTCACATTCGTCAAACTAATATCCCAATTCTGTTAATTCATGGGACCAAAGATCAGATAATTCCCTATTGGCATAGTCAAGTCTTGTATGACAGTATTCCAGGGCCGAAGCAATTGCTAACCGTTGAGGGGGCGGATCATAATGATGTGGCGATCGTGGCGGGGGATCAGTATGGGCAGACGATCGGGCAATGGTTAAGTCAGCTTAAGGATAGAGTAAACAAGTGAGTGCTTATCTCAGGCCATTCCTCACAATGAATATACTGGAAGCCCCCCGTCCTTACTCTGGGGGAATAAGACTTTGCTTTGCCAGGCTGATGCTGAAGCGGCTGTCAAACTCTGGTTAAGATATCAAATGGGTTCTATACATTTTCCATTGGAAGTATTAGAAGGAAACCATGTTGCCCAGTCAGCTTACAGAGCGTTTGGATTCACTGGCTATGAGCTAAATCCCCAGATGAGTAAGGCATTATTCTGGGAGAAGAAATTATAGGAGGTCTCTAAAATGAATGAAGTGACTTCTGCATGAGGTGACTTTAAGATATTATTCTCGCGTCTAAATGTCCTTCTCGCATCTAAAAATTATGACGATCGCAACCGAACTCGCTCCGAAAATTACCCAACCGCCTGTTTACAACGTTCCTAAAGAAGTCTTAGTCAGTAAACCCGTTATCTTGACCGGAAGCTATGACGTGAGTCGCATTACTGCCGTGACCTTGAGCGCTGAAGATAAAATATCGTTGCCTGTGACCTTAAGTGGTGGAACATGGAAAGTGACCATGGCAAGAGGCTTTTCGACGGCTGGCGCACGATGGTTGAGGCTACGGGGAACCGATCGTTCTGGTCAGGAAGTCGAGAATAAAGTTTTTTACATCACGGTGAGCCAAGATCCATTGACCGTTGGCCAAAATTTGGTGGTTAAGGTGTTAAGCGATACCTTCTTTAAAGTCACACCGCAGGATTCTACGCAGCTTAATGATCAGCAAAAAGTATTTGTTAAAGCAGGCCAAACCTTTCGGGTCAACCGCTATGGATTACTTGATTCTCATCTCAAACTTGAACTCGCAGATCCGATCGGCTCTGTCGGCACATTTGGCTACTTTTATGAGGGAGCCGTTCAACTCAGCAAAGGCGCTCAGGTGTTCCGATTCAATATTAATGAGGTTGCCAATACTCCTGCCGATGGCGCACAGCTTTTAGTCAGAACCACTACATTTCTGAAAAAGCGTCTCGCCGATTCTAGTGTGCTAGCGGCTAATGAGAAGGTTCAACTGATGCAGGGCCAGACCTTAAAGATTACTGGATACGCTTGTATTGGCGGTCATTTTCGGGTGACATTGGCAGACCCGATCGCAGGATTTGGAGATTCAGGATTTATTTATTGGCGGCATATTCAGTTAGCTCGATCGGGTAAAGAGATTGCATTTGATCCGGATGCGCTGACGGTGACCGTATTGCAAGATACGGTGATTAAAAAACGTCCCGTAGATTCAAGTGCGCTTCCAGCAGGCGATCGGGCTAGTCTCTCAAAAGGACAAATCCTAGGCGTATCCAGTTACGGGGTCGAAGGCGGTCATATTAAAGTGGCGCTGACGGAAGAGATTGGAGAATTTGGTAATACGGGTTATTTGCATCCGGCTTTTATGAAAATGCAACGCGGCGGCAAAGCAATCAATCCAATTCCCGATCAAATTGAATTGAATGTACCGTACTTCTCTCAGCGCGATAATCCACGGTTTAGTTGGTCAACGTGCAACGTCACATCGATCGCCATGGTGTTTTATTACTATGGTGTACGATCGAAAGATGGTGGACAACTTGAGGATGAATTGTTGCAATGGTGTTTCGATAATTATGGTGAAGGATCTCAAACTAGTCATAATTGTTTAAGTGAATTGATTCAATTCTATGGATTTGAACATCGCTTTGAAACAAAAGCATCGCTAACCGATATTCGAGAACAATTGATCGATCGTCATCCTGTTGTATTGTGCGGATACTTTACCCATGGCGGTCACATCGTTACGGTGGTGGGCTATACGCCGCAAGGATTAACTGTGAATGATCCATGGGGAGATGGCTACTATGGCTATCAAAGTACGGAAGGTCGTAAGGTGTTGTATCCCAATAACTATATTGCTGAAATGTGCGGAGTCGGCGCTGATATTTGGGCGCACTTCATTTGGAAAAAGTAGGATTTGAATGCATTTACGATGAATGATCGAAGGTTGAGGTCATTCATCGTGCAGGAACTAAAAATCTACGGTGCAAACTCACCCCGCAACAACGTCAATGCTTTCGACAGCCCCAACGTATCACTTTCTGCAATAAATGCTTGAATCCGCATCACACTCAATTCAGGAAATGCCAAACTCATTTCAGTTAATCGATAGCCCGCTGGGGTAAGGTCCCAAATCTCTAACTCGCCTTGCACTGCACCTTCGGTAACTTGCGATCGATAACGCCACACTTCTGAAACCCCCATGGATTCAAACATGGGTAGGCGTGGAATTGAACCCTCACCCAACATCACATCTATAACTAAATCTGGAGGTGCAATACTTGTCACGTCTAATTCTGACCCCATAATCGGCATGGGTGGATAGTCTAAATAGTAGGCCGCAAAGGGCTGAATTGCTTGGCCATTTTGAGAATTAACGAGCAAAATTGAACCCAATCCATGTAAGGTTTCTTCGGCTTCATCCGCCACGACAATTAACAATGAATCCAATAATCGCTGTGCCCGATCGTGAATGTCTTGCGGTGTCATGAGTTCTAATCGACCCCGATCGTAAGTCAAATTCACCGTCCGATCGTTGCCTAATTCATTCAAAATTTCGGTAAATTTTAGCCAATTCACTTTTTTGAGTAAAATTCGTTTTTCGGTAATGACGTTTTTTTTACCAAAGAAAAGCATGACTAAACCTCAAGCGCGATAGGGTTAAAATAGAAAGGGAGAAGAATACTAGAATGAGCAAAATCATATTCAAAAAACAATCTATCAAAAAACTGACAAATCGTAATTTAAAGCAATGGCTGAAATGGACCGCCGCAAGTTGCACAATGGCGGTGCTGGCGTTAACGATCGCAGCTCATCTTCCCCGTCGAACTGGAACGCAGGTAAATGCCTGTACAAATTCACTCTATTCAGTG
>JAYUEW010000263.1:0-29923 GCA_043739045.1 Synechococcales cyanobacterium | reverse complement strand
GGGTTGTTCTGTGGAATGGTCGTGAGCTTGGGGGGCGTGAGTTGAGCGGTGGGCTTACTGGGAGAGAGCTTGGCTTGCTTGAGGCCATCGATGACGACGACTCCACAAATAATGGCAAATGCTGCTAGTCCCCCGCCCAATTCAAGCCAAGGCAACCGAATAAAAGGAACTCGACGAGGCCCATTACTTAGACTCTGTGCCGAAAATAACGCTGAGGGATAGGGCTGAACATACTTGCTCAGGTCGCTATTAATGATGCAATTAGTGAGTTGTGAGGATATGGAAGTATTGCTGGAAATGACGACGGATTGAATGGCTCCAGAGGTATTTTGAGACGCAGACAGTGGGCCTTCGATCGGCATGAGCGTGGTGGGCTTTATTGAGATGAGATGACGTTCGGCCTCGTCGATTGAACTGTGATCCTGTGCAGTGTGATTCTGTGGATATGATTTGGAACATTGGAGGGGATCAATCTCGACGAGATCTGCATCTAGAATATCTGCATCCAAAATGTCCTCATTTAAAATTTTCGCATCTAAAACTTTCGCATCCAAAATTTCCATGGGTGCTTGGATGGCTAATTTTCCATTAAACATATTAATGTTGTGAATCATAGGACGCTCCATCACTGACTAATTTGGGGCGATAAATCGGTTGAGAGTGGCTGATTTAGAGAAACGATCGCATTAAAAGCTATGTCTTAGAGGTGACGTGGAAACATATTTTCCACATGTACACCATTTAAACAGACTTTTTCATCATAAGTTAGGATAAAAATTAAAACCTTCTAAGAAAATATACAGATGAAGAGATTACAAACTTTTCCTTGATTAGCCTGTAAATTTACGGGTAGCGGGAACTTAAGTTCGTTACCATCGTTCTGTGATTACAGGCAATGTATCGATCTAACGGGAGATCCTGGAACGCTGAGATCGTTGTCGAGATTGTCTGGAGATATACGAAACACCTACGTAAGAGACTAGTAGTATTTACGAGTATATATTAACCTTAAGTCTGTTCTCTTACTTGTAATCCCCCTCTAGACGATCGCCTTACACCCACTTTCTATTGGAAATTACTATGCGTTACTTCACTGTTCATTCCAATTCAATCCATCCCATGGATAATGATATGCCCTTAATCAATGCCTCATTGCGGGTATGGATGATCTCGTTGATTGGAGGATGCTTTGGGGCGTTAGCGCTGGGTATGAGAGCGATCGCCACGACGCTCAGCTTCGATGTGCCCCCTGTTCAAGGCTCTTCCCAAACCTCATCCCGTCCGTTGCCCACCTCTGGCTTTCTTGATGTGCCGATCGCGGCTCCAGTAGTTAGTGATGAGGGTTATATTCTGGGAGCGGGCGATCGGTTGAAGTTAGATTTCTTTAATCTGCCGGAGTTCAGTGGAGAATATGTCATCTTGCCTAATGGCGCTGTGAATTTGCCCCAAGTGGGAATGGTGTCTTTGCAGGGCTATACCGTCCAGCAGGCATCGCAAATCTTGGCGACACGCTATGTTCGGGTGTTGACGCGCCCGATAATCAATATCAATGTGATGGCGACGCGTCCGGTGATGGTTGCGATCGCGGGGGAAATTGAGCGACCTGGTGCTTATTTGTTGGCGAGTTCCATGAGTGAATCCCCGCTGTTGAGTCGAGCAATTCAACAGGCAGAAGGGGTTACCCGATCGGCGGATTTACAACGAGTAAAGATTCGGCGACGGACAGGGGGCGGAGGAAATGAAATAATTGACGTGAATTTATTGCAGTTACTACGATCGGGTGATGCGCGTCAAGATGTTCGCCTGCGAGATGGCGATAGTATTTTAATCCCCCTGATGGCTGTTCCGGATTTGGCGTTAACCAAACAACTACTTGCAACTAATTTAGCAAGTCGTAATTCTCGCCCGATTCAAATTGCAGTGGTGGGTGAAGTGCTGCGACCTGGTCCTCATATTTTGATAAGTGGTGGCAGTGCGGCTAGTAGTGCTAGTAATTCTGGTAATACTGCGATCGGCAATACTTCGGTCTCAGCTACTCCCACATTAACCCAAGCCATTCAGCAGGCGGGTGGAATTTCACAAATGGCTGACATTCGCAATATTCAAGTGCGTCGCACGACTCGCTTTGGTACTGAACAGAAAATTAGCGTCAATTTCTTAAAACTTTTAGAGTCGGGTGATTTACTTCAAGATGTCCCGTTGCAAGAAGGCGACACTGTTGAAATTCCTACAGCGGCAGCCTTAAGTGATAGTGAAATTGCCAGATTAGCTAGTGCTAGTTTTTCACCCGATAAAATGACGGTCAATGTTGTGGGCGAAGTCGAACGACCTGGAGCATTAGTTCTTCCGCCGAACACACCATTGAATCAGGCTGTTTTAACGGCAGGTGGATTTAATAAAAATGCTGTCAAAAATTCAATTACCATAGTGCGTCTAAATCCTAATGGAACAGTGACAAAACGCGATATCTCTTTTGACTTGTCTCAAAACCTCAATGAAACGAGTAATCCAGCACTCCGCAACAATGACATTGTTGTTGTTCGGAAAACTGGATTTGCTATCTTTTCCCAAGGCGTGAGTGATGTGTTGTCACCCTTTACGAATATCTTTGCTGTATTTAGGTTATTTGGCGGACGATAACCTAAACTTAACTAGATATCAATCTATCATCTCCATAGCTTATCCCATGAATATAGACTTTGAAGTTTAATTTTCAGGCTTTATTCTATGGTCGCAATTTTAAGATTGTTATGACTACTTTTCATAACTCCTTAAATACTTGCCATTCTTAAAGATTAGATAAAGATGTTAGTTTTTTAGTGTCATTCTAATCTTGATGGTTGACAATGCTAACGAATGAGAGTGAAGCTAAAATTTATTTCATGAGAAAAAACTGAACCTAGACCTATATAATTCACGTTTTTCTTTGGCTCTGAGATTAATTAGGTAACGGTTCCGTAGATACTTTACACGCTCTCTTAGTAATCGGTTCTTTCCTATGAAAATTGCACTAGTTCACGATTATTTAACCCAAAAGGGCGGAGCAGAGCGTGTCTTTGAATTGTTATGTCGGCACTTTCCAACGGCGGATATTTTTACGTCTCTTTATGACCCACAAAGAACGATCGACCTCGGCGATCGGCTAGTACGAACAACTATATTGCAGGGTATTCCTGGGGCGACTAAGTATTTCCGAATGATGGCTCCATTCTATTACCCAGCATTTCGAGCATTAGATTTACAACAGTATGACTTAATCATTAGTAGCAGTACTAGTTTTGCAAAAGCTGTACGCAAGAGACCGGGCGCTTATCATATTTGTTTTTGTCACAATGTCACTCGATTTCTTTGGGATACTCAGACCTATTTGAGAGAGTATGGGGATTATCAAAAATTTTATCCTTTTATTGAAAAAATCTTTCGTATGATGCGCGCGCAGGATTTAAAATATGCTCAGGAACCTGATCTTTACATCGCAAATTCGACAACTGTTGCCCAGAGAATTCGTACAACCTACAAGAAAAATGCGATCGTAATTAACTATCCGATCGAGGCTAGTCAGTTCACATTTTCAGATAAGAAAGATAACTATTACTTGGCTTCAGCTCGAATGATTAGTTATAAGCGTCTTGATGTAATTATTGAGGCATTCAATTGGTTAGGGTGGAGACTTTTAATTACGGGAGAAGGCCCAGAGCGTAACAAACTCAAAGCACAAGCAATGGGAAATGTGGAACTTTTAGGTCATGTTTCAGATTCAGAACGCAAGGCGTTAATGTCTAATGCGAAGTCTGTAATTGTTGCGGCCCTTGAAGACTATGGACTGGTTCCGATCGAGGCAAATGCAAGCGGTACGCCCGTAATTTCCTATGGTGCGGGCGGAGTTCTTGATACTCAGGTTCCAGGGATGACGGGATTGTTTTTCCGTCGTCAAGCCCCTGAATCATTACAAGCGGCTTTGATTAAGGGACAATCGATCGATTGGGACTATGCCAAAATCCGCGATCATGCTCTAAATAATTTCTCAGAAGATGCATTTTTTAGCCAAGTCGATCGAGTCATGGAAAAACTCCCAATACTCGTTTAGATTTTCCTTTTATTCCCTCTGAATTATTACTTTATCTGTCCCATGGTCTCCCTTGTTATCTAATCTAGTCTGTCCCTATGGTTTCCTCACAATTCCCTTCTCTAATGCGATCGGCTCCCCCCGAAAAAGAACTCGGCTATGCTCAAATCTTTACGGCTGTCTTGAGACGGAAACATTGGCTCATAATTGGACTCCTATCTGGAATTACAGTGTCAGGAGTGATTGGTCTACGCCAGATGCCTTCATATACCAGTGGAATGCAGCTTTTGATCGAGCCGATCTATCAAGGTAAAACTCAGGGACCAGCAAAGCAAACAGATGAAATTACAGATTCCAATGTGCAAGTTGACTCTGCTACACAAATTAATTTTTTACAGAGTTCTGGATTAATCAAACGCACAATGGCATCGGTGCAGAAAGACTATCCTGAGTTTAATCCTGATAATGACGGCGCGATCGCTATCTTTAAGCAGAACCTTACAATTTCACAGGTGGCATCTACTGCGAAAAAGATTAGCGACCCTACTAAAATTTTTCAAATCAATTACCGATCTAATGACCCTGTAAAAGCACAGAAAGTGTTGAATGCACTTCAGAAGGTTTATCTAGACTATAATCGGGAGCAACAAAAGCAGCGTCTAGACAAAGGTTTAGGATTTATTAATCAACAGCTTCCTGAAATTGGCCAAAAACTTCAAAAATCGGAAGCAAAACTAAAAGAGTTTCGAGTTAGTGAAGAACTAATTGATCCAAAATTAGAAGCTCAGAAGTCCTCTGACCAACTCAATAAAACACTACAGGAGCTTCAATTAAATTCTACCCAAATTCAAGAGCTGCAAACTCGGTATAATGCTCTTCAGGCGCAGCTTCCGAGCACTCCAACACAAATGGCACTCCTGGCACGATTAGCTCAATCTACGCGCTATCAATCCCTCCTAGGTGAGATCCAAAAGACAGAACTTGCTTTAGTTCAACAACGGCTACGATTTGTAAATGACACGCCATTTGTTCAGCAACTTGTTGAGCAGAAAAACAAGCAAATAGAATTGTTGCAAGTCGAGTCGGGTCGAGTGCTAGGAGCATCGCTTTCCACAGGAGAGGAACTACTTTCTTCCGCACAGCTTACTCCTCAGGATATCACTGGACTCACACAGTTATCTGAGACTTCAGTTTCACTAGAGGCAGCAAAAGCGCGTTATTCTGCGACTTCACAGGCTGTCCAGACATTGCAGACTGACCTGAAGCGATTCCCAAAACTTTTAGCAGAGTATGGTCGTTTAGAACCTGAGGTGGACCTGAACCGTGATACTCTCCGGCAATTGCTCAAGACCCGGCAAGATTTAGGGATGGAAATAGCTCGTGGAAGTTTTGATTGGCAGATTGTAGAAGAGGCTCAACTCGGATTTAGAACGAATACTCCTATTACACAGACATTAATGTTAGGTGCGATCGCAGGATTGATTTTAGGCGCATTAGTTGCTTTCTTGCAGGAAAGTGCGGATGATGCAGTCCATTCCTCTGATGATTTGAAGAAACAGTTGACTGTGCCTATGCTCGGTATGGTCCCTAACTTCAATTCTGTTAAAAGCGGCTCTCCTAAGCTAACGTTTCAACGTCAAGAGATGGAGCCAGTTCCGACTATTCAACAGTTTTTTCACTGGCAGGCATTTCGGGAATCATTGGACCTCATCTACCAAAACTTCCAACTCCTCAATACTGAAGGTGAACTCAAATCCTTGGTCGTCACTTCAGCTCTAGCAGGCGAAGGAAAATCAACTTTTGCCCTAGGACTTGCAATTAGTGCAGCACGATTGCATCAGCGTGTTCTATTAATCGACGGTGATTTTAGGTCTCCAAGTCTTCATAAAATGTTGGGACTTCCTAATGAAATTGGATTAGCAAATCTTCTAATAGACAATAGCCCAATTCCACTTATTCAAAAAAACACCGATGAATCAGAATATGGAAATCTGGCAATTTTAACCGCAGGAACAGGGTCAACAGATCCAGCAAAGCTTCTCAGTTCTCATCGACTTCGACGTTTAATAAGTACCTTTGAAAAGTCCTATGACTTAGTGATTATTGATGCGCCACCGACTTTGGGAATGGTTGATGCAATGCTTCTAGCATCCCGTGTGTCTGGTGTTTTGATGGTTGGGCGCATAGACCATGTGAGCAGGAGTGAAGTCATCAAAGCTTCATCTAGTTTAAGTCGGTTGAATCTTGTCGGCATTATTGCTAATGATGTACCTGCCAAGGGAGTTAGTCCTGTGCATGAATCTGTTTCTATGGTTACATAAGTTTCCCCCTTCTACTCCACTCCTGTTTTTTGATGATGTTCGTTATTGCTATCTCAGGATTAAATACTATGTCAGTTAAGAATATTATGTCAGTTAAGAATATTATGTCAGTTAAACATTCTTTCTCACCGTCACAACTTCAGGCTAAAGAGTTTTCTGTAGTGTCAAAATGTACCTTGACTTGGCGCGATCGAAAGCTTTTCGTTCAGGCTGTAGACCAGAATGAATCGTTTCAGTTAGCAGGACTTGGAGATTTTAATCGAATGGTAGAATGCTTAAAACGATCACCTGTTAAACTTATAAAACTGGATCGAGCTATCGGCTTTTTGGAAACTAAGAAATGGGTCGAAGCTTGTTCTCTTGCTGGAAAGGCTTGCTATGTTTCGATCGATCATCCGATCGCAGTCCCTATCCCTTTATTCAGATGGCTATCATTAATGTCCCAAGGCGTAAGTAAGATACTTGGAATTCTCTCACTTCTTTTATTAAGTCCCCTAGCTACTCTTTATCTTATGCTCCTATCGGTCAAAGGTTGCTCTGTAAACTTAGATAGAGAATGGGCATATGATCGAAGAGGACGCGTTGTTGGGTTATTTTATTTTAAAATTATCGACAATAAGAATTTTTTCAGTCTGGAAATCCCCATCACTCTGGTAAAGGTCGCTAATGCAATTAATGTTATCTGTGGCACAGTTAATATTTTTATTACTCCACCCCGGATAATCGATAGCTCTCTATATACAGAAGTTACTTAAAGTGAGGCGTTAGATTTAGTTTTGAATATTTTATGTTCTTTATTCTCTGGACTTGTAAGCCATGATTACTTCTTATCAAAAACCTCCGATTCTTTTAGGTATAGTTAAGAAAACTCAATTCTGGAAGGAGAACTCAATGGTTCTTTACGAATTGAGTAATGTGAAAAAACTAGTATTTTTTGCGGTTTTCTTTCCTCTACTTTCTGCTGCGTTTGAGGGGTTTGGAATCGGCTTTCTGTTCGCATTCCTACAAACAATAGTGACTCCCAATCCTCCACCTTTTGCGATCGGTATTCAATGGTTTGACATTTGGGTATTAGGAAGCCAGAGTTCGACGCAGGAACAACTCTATCGAATTTGTGCCTTGATTTTAACCTCGACTTGGATCAGAGCATTTTTTAATTATTTAAGTTCCTACTCTTCAGAATTAATGAAGTTGACATTAGTCGATCGTCTAAATCAAAAGATATTTGAGCAAATTCAGGGATTAAGTTTAAGCTTCTTCGGTAACTCGCGATCGGGCGAAATAGTCAATATTTTAACAACTGAAATGGGTCGTTTTCAGCAAGCAGTAACCGTATTTAATTTTGGAATCTATAAACTGTTAGCGGGCCTAGTTTATATTTTTATCTTATTGAAAATATCATGGCAGTTAGCAACGGTTTCTGCTGTTCTATTCGGATGTATTACGTTCTTCATAGCGACTTTTAATACAAAGATTCGGGAAAATAGTTTTCCAGTTTCTAGGGCAAATGCTCGATTCACTGAAAAAGCAATTGAGATCATTAATGGAATTCGCACGATTAATGCTTTCACAACTCAGGACTTTGAACGTCGTCAATTTTACCAGGCGAGCGATAGGGTCGTGAAGACTTCGCTTCATTCACTGAAGGGTTATCTCTTGGTTCGTCCTTTGCTGGAAGGAATGGTTACGACTGTTCTTGTGGGTATGATTATTGCTGGGTTGACGATCTTTGTGAGCAATGGAACAATTCAAACCGCAACATTGTTAACATTTCTTCTAGTCTTATTTCGCCTGCTACCGTCTCTACAAGAAGTTAGTGGTGCTTTGGCTTCTTTTAGTGGTTTCCAAGGCTCGATCCAAACAATTTCTAGCTTCCTCAATCCTTTTGAAAAGCCTTACTTAAATGATGGCGATCGGACCTTTTATGGACTTCAAAATTCGATTGAATTTTTAAATGTTGACTTTGGGTATAACCCCGAACGTCTGGTCATTCATGATTTAAATCTAATTATTGAAAAAGGTAAGACAGTTGCATTAGTTGGATCGTCTGGAGCAGGTAAAACAACGCTAGCTGATTTAATTCCTAGGTTCTATGATCCAGTTAAAGGAAAGATTTTATTAGATGGAGTAAACCTCTGTGAATTTGATATTCAGTCGGTACGACGACGGATAGCCGTAGTCAGTCAGGATACTTTTATCTTTGACGCATCGGTGCGAGAAAACATTGCCTATGGCTTAGATGATGTCGATGACCAGGTGATTTGGGATGCTGCACAGGCGGCAAATGCACTCGAGTTTTTACAGGCGTTACCAGATGGGTTGAATACTCGTTTAGGTGAGCGAGGCGCGCTGCTGTCAGGGGGGCAACGTCAGAGGATTGCGATCGCTCGCGCATTACTTCGAGATCCAGAAATCTTGATTCTAGATGAAGCAACTAGTGCGCTAGATTCAGTGTCGGAAAAGTTGATTCAAGAGGCTATTGAAACGTTGTCAGTTGGCCGCACAGTCATTGCGATCGCGCATCGGCTCTCTACCATTATTCGCGCAGACAAAGTAGTTGTTCTAAATCGTGGTCGAATTGTTGAAGAAGGACGCTATTCCGAGTTAGTGGCTCAACGTGGAGAACTCTGGAAATATCATCAAATGCAACATGAAGATCCTCAATATGTTTCCTAAATATTTTCTAAATGTCTTCTAAATATCCGCCTAACTTTTCATTTTTACTGTAATTTTATCTTCTCAGGATGTTTCCATGATGCGTACTTTATTTGTGACTCATGCTTTTTATCCACATCATAAAAGTGGTGGAATTTATACGAGAATGTTGATGTTTCTCGATGCCTTACGTGATGTTGAAGAACTAGATATGCTGTTTTATGTCTCGCCTGAAATAGAGATATCACCTGACACAATTCGTCAGTATGAACAAGCTTTTCAAGAGAAATGGCATCCTGGAATTAAACTATTTCTATGCCATCAAGAGGTGAAGCATCTTTCCAGGTCAAAGCTCAATCGACAATTAAGAGGAGTCTTTGACTTTCGCCAACAAGATATCGTATCCGCTGCAAATGGCAAAGCTCAACTCCAAGCATTCGAGTCTTGCCTAGAGCGAAATCCTGATTTCATTTTGGTAAACTATTTAACGTCTACACTTCCCATTCTCAGAACGAAGAAAAAGCTCCCGCCTATCTTATTTGATCTTAACGATGTGGAGCACAAGAAACTCCTCAGCACTGCTCGTAAATCCACGAAAAATCTATTGACTAAGCTTTATTACTTACAGGTTCCCAATTTAAAGAGAGGTGAATGTCAAGCAATTCGTGCAATGTATAAAACCTTTGTATGTTCTGAAGTTGATAGAGATTATCTTGCCCAGAATTTGGGACTGAACAATGTGGAGGTTATTCCAAATTCGGCCATCCTTCAAGAGTTTCAGGAAACCGTACAGGCTCCAACGCTTCTTTTCATCGGTAGTTATGGTTATTTACCCAATATTCAAGCGGCGAGTTATATGATTGAAGAAGTATTCCCTAGGGTTAAACAAAAGATTCCAGAAGCAAAGTTAATTATCGCTGGGGGATCTCCAGAGCAGATTCCGGCCTATCAGAATCAGCCTCAAGATGTCGAATTTACAGGATTTGTAGATGATTTAACAAAACTGTATGCTCGATCGCGAGTGGTGTGTTGTCCCGTTTTTTCGGGTAGCGGTACTCGACTGAAACTACTTGAGGCAGGAGCCTATGGAAAACCAATTGTATCTACGACCTTAGGGGCTGAAGGGTTAGGTCTAATCGATCGGTATAGCTTTTTAGAACGAAACACGGCAGAGAGTCTTGCACAAGGTTGTATTGAGCTTTTCCAGGACGAGGAGCTTTGCCGAAAATTAGGGACAAATAGCTATCAGCTGATCAAAGATAATTACCAGCGTTCCGCTATTGTGAATCAGATTAAATCTAAGATTTCAACCCTGATGTTGTGAGAATGGATGAATGACACAATAGTTCTATCTAGGCAATTCGAGTTATCCCATATCCTGATTGTGGTTTTCTCTTGGTGCAGCTAAAGTTTTACTGAAATCAGGTGACATTAGATTATCGATCCCTCACATTCAGTCAGCTTTGCGATATCAAACTTCTTATCTGGTTTTACGATCCCTTCTAGGCATTTTTATTCTGCATCTACCAATAGCACTTTTAAAATCTACTTTCCAGCCTTTCACACCTGTACTAAATTCCAAGATCTAAATTATGAAGTTCTCTATTATTGTTGCTAATTACAATTACGATCGATATCTTCCCCTAGCTGTTGAGTCATTGCTAGCACAATCCTATTCTGACATTGAGATTATTATTGTGGATGATGGCTCTACTGATGGAAGTCATGAAATTATTAAAGATCTCCATCATCAGTATCCTGAGCAGGTGAAGTATCTATTTCAAGAAAATAACGGACATGGTGGGGCGATTTATTCAGGATTTCAGATTGCTACGGGAACTATTATCGGTTTCTTAGATTCTGACGATATGTGGAACCCACATAAAGTAGAAAAAGTAATTCAATTATTTAAAGATACTCCGGATTTAGTGGGAGTCATTCATCCACTCAATACGATCGATGCGGATGGAGTTGTAATTTCGGATGCAATATTGCCACCAGAAGTTCCTAACGGCGACTTATCTCAAGTACTTTTAGAGACAGGGGCGATATGGGTATATCCGTCCACTTCGGGAATTACAATTCATCGCTCTGCTCTTGAACAGATTTTGCCGATGGATCCTCCAGAATGGAGATTTTGGCCCGATGGGTGTCTTCTCTATTGTTCTGCGTTCTTGGGAAAGGTGATGGTTATTCCTGAAACTCTAGGCAGTTATCGAAATCACGGAAAAAACACCTATTGGACTGAAGGTAAGCCCGATCGAGATCAACAGGCTAAGTCACTCAATGGAATTCAAATTACCAATGTATGGATCAATCAATTTCTCGTCAAAATAAACTCACATCAACGAGTTAATCTCCTTGATAATCTGCACTACCGACGTGCCCAGTACTATTATCAAGAACAATTTAATTGGTTAGAGTTTCAGGAGATCTCAACTCAAATTATGGGGTGGAGATTTTATATTCCAAAAGAGAGGATACAGTTTTTGTTGAGATTTTGGGTAAATAATTTGAAATTTGTCCTGAACTTTAAAACATAGATTGAAAATACTACGTAAAGTTTAGTATTAACTATGACTTATTAATACTCCTAAACGTTGATTCCCTAAAATCTGTTCTGAAACCAATAACTTTACCTTAGGCTAATCTATGACATCTCCATCTTCTTTAATCAGCTCTATGGGAGCTAACGTAACTGAGTATAGTCAAGCTTTATCGACTGAGGAGGAACTATCCGAATTTGATTGGGCTGCTGAAAAGATTCAGCTTTTGATCAAAATTTTAAAGGAGTTACCGAAGCGCGATCGCGTTGCCGACATTGGATGTCGAACAGGTGGACAAGCAGCCTATTATCGAGATCAATCTGGCATTCGTGAAATGCATGGCTTTGAAATTTCATCTGTACCACTTTTAGAGGCTGAAAAGAAAGGTATTATCGGGCATGAATGGATTAGTGGTATTTCGGCTTGTCCAGTAGAAGATAATTACTTTGATGTTGTCATTGCCGGAGACTTGATCGAGCATCTAATGGATACTGATGTTTTTTTAGATGAACTCTATCGCATTATTCGGCCTGGTGGACATTTAATGATTACCACACCTAATCTTGCTTGGTGGTGGAATCGGACACGACTTTTGATGGGGAAAGTTCCGGGTAATATTGGCTCTGTTTCCTTCAATCATGCGCGAGATCGGGCGGTAGATAAAAAGCATCTTCGCGTTAGTGTTGCAAATGAATGGACTTATTTATTTGAGCAGCATGGGTTAACGATCGTATCAACCCATGGATACCACTACCCAAAATTACTTCGGTTCCCCTTTAACACGATCGATCGAATATTGACTCATTCACCAACCCTATCCCATAGCTGTCTTTTTGTTATGCAAAAACCAGTTTGATCATTGATCATATTCACGATTACTATCTTAAAGATCTCCTATGAAATTCTCTGCTTGTATTACAACTCGAAATCGGACACCAGAACTTGAGAACTGCCTGTTGGCTCTATGGCAGTCTACTGTTCTACCATTCTCAGTAATTGTTTCAGATGATTCTGTTGAGGAATTAGTTCAACAAGAAAACCGTCAGGTAGTCGATCGCTATCCCGGAACAATTTATGTACTGGGTCCACAAAATGGAGTTTGTGGGAATAGAAACAATGCTGTCAAAACTGCTAAGGGCGCAGACATTGTTGCTTTTGTCGATGATGATATTAATGTTGAACCTGATTTTATTCAAGTTGCAATTGAAACTTATGAAAGCCTTGATCCAATCCGTCGTGACAAGACGATTCTGAGTGGATTTAGTGTTGATCAATATGGCCAGAAGATGAAGCCTGCAAAACTTTCTTTTCGAGGTTATTTCACATCTAGTGAAAACATAAAGCCTGACAGCTTAGAGACTGTTGCCATTCATGCTTCTATTTTTCCACGCTCATTTTTTGATCATGAGATGTGGGATGAAAATATATATTTTGGATATGAAGATGGTGAATTATGCTTGCGAGCTTTGAAAGGAGGATATAAGATTATTTTTGAGCCACGATTAAAAGTCTTTAATGCTTGTTATGAGCAAGGAGTCTTGGGTTCACCTCAAGAGAGAACGCTTTCTAACTATGAAATTTGTATAGAAGCAGCAAGATTATATGTGGGTATCAAAAGGTATAAAGATATCTTTCCTAATCTCTTTAAATTGATTGCTTTCTTATTTATTTACTTTTTTCATATGACGATTTATCTTTTACGTCGTCAGTCAATTAACTCTCTCTCGGAAATTGTTCAACGCTCGCAGTGGCAGACTCTTTTCGCGAGCTAACACTTACAAAAATGTCAAGTTTATTGTATTATCCTACTTTACGGAGAGTCTACAATGCAATTTATAGAATTAAATCCTTCCTGGAATGAAAGTTGGAAATTTAGTTACAAGTTTGACTTACTAGAAGTTTATGGAAGCCGAAAGAATTTGGGACATTCTTATGCTTACCAAAATCGCCTCAAACATACGCTTGATTTGGTTAAAACCTTTGTAAAACCCGGTGCCAAAATTCTAGATGTAGCGGCAGCGCAGGGCAATTTTAGTTTAATCCTGGCAGAGCAGGGATATGAAGTCACTTGGAACGATCTCCGATCGGACTTAATTGATTATGTCAAACTAAAGCATGAATCTGGCACTATTTATTATGCCCCAGGAGATGTATTTAAAATCAACCTTGAGAATCAGTACGACATGGTGTTGATTACAGAAATTATTGAGCATGTTGCACATCCCGATCAGTTTCTAGAACAAGTGTCTACTTTGGTGAAACCTGGGGGATATATTTTGATGACGACTCCAAATGGTGAATATTTTGCGAACAAATTGCCACGGTTTTCAGACTGTCCCGATCCATCTGTTTTTGAAAAAATGCAATTCATGCCGGATGCGGATGGACATATCTTTCTACTACATTTAGATGAAATTGCCGATCTCGCTAAGAAGTCGAATCTCCTGGTTAAATCTTCGGGGTTTTATACCAATACTTTAACGAATGGCTTTTTCAAAACAGGTTTTCTTCTGAAAATAATTCCGAAATTCTTAATAAGCTTTATTCAGAGTTGCACAAATCAGTTCCCTGATTTGATTAAGAGAAAGCTGCATACAGGAATGTCTATTGTTTTTCAACGTTCCCATTAAAGATATCGCTACAGAACTCTAAAATTTTAGGTGAAAGTCAAGATTATGAAAATTTGTATTGTTACACCTGCGGTTATTTGTGGGGATGGTCAAGGTCGAGCTAACTATGAGGTTACGTGGGAAGCTTTGAGACGAGGGTATGACGTTACGTTAGTCACCTCGCGCCTTGCGCCGGACTTGGAAGCTCACGATCGCATTGTTTGGATTAATCCGAATGTAGATTCTATTCCGTCTGCACTGTTGAAAGAGGTTGTTTTTGATTGGCGGAGTCAAATCTGGCTCCGAAAGAACCATCACCAGTTTGACCTTATCCAATCCTACGGTGCCATTACCCAATTTCCTACCAGTATTAATACGATCCAATTTGTCCATAGTGGGTGGATTCAGTCTCCTGTCCATACCTCGCGGATTTTGAAAGGACATCGAGCGGTTTATCAGTGGGTGTATTCAGCACTCAATGCCCAATGGGAGAAGTCAGCTCTAAATCAGGCAAAGGCTGTCATTGGCGTTTCTGAAAAGATACGTCAGGAATTAATTTCAATTGGAGTCGCTGAGGAAAAGACTCATGTGATTCTAAATGGGGCAGACCTCGAAGAATTTACACCTGGGTCTGCCGATCGTGTTGCATTAAAACTACCTGTTGATGTTCCACTTGCCCTATTTGCAGGAGATATTCGGACTAGCCGTAAAAACCTCGATACGGTTTTAAAGTCTCTGGTCCAAGTTCCAACCTTACACTTAGCTGTCGTGGGGCGATTGGCAGGAAGCCCGTATCTTAAGATGGCAGAGGATTTAGGATTGAGCGATCGGGTTCATTTCTTAGATTTCCGACGAGATATGGCGAACATCATGCGGGCTGTTGATCTGTTTGTCTTTCCATCGCGCTATGAAGCTTGCACATTGGTTTTAATGGAAGCGATGGCCTCTGGTTTACCCGTCATTACGGCATCGTCAGCAGGGGGCGCAGAAGTGGTGACGCTAGAATGTGGGTATGTCTTGTCTGATTCAGAAGATGTGTCAACACTGGCGCGCCATCTTCAGGATTTAGTCGAAGATCCTGCCTTGCGTCAGCGTATGGGGGCGGCGGCTCGTCAAGTTGCGGAATCCCATAGCTGGATTAGTAAAGCTAAAGAATACGTAGATTTCTTTGAACGTTTTCTGGAAAGTCAGGCTACTGCAATGAATTCTCAATCGGCTGAAAACGCGAATGTTAATCTTCCGCCTACATTTACTTCCATTGGATAAGTTCTTTGACTTAGATAAGTTCTTTAACCAGGATTACCGTACATTATGTTCTCTATTAGTGTCTTAGTTCCTACCTATCGTCGCATTCATGACCTAGAACGTTGTTTAAATGCACTTAAAAAACAAACCTATCCATCGAATGAAGTGTTGGTGACCATTCGTAATATCGACTCTGAAACTTGGAATTTTTTTCAGACCTATGACATTGGAACCCTGAATCTGAAAACATTGTCTATTGATACCCCTGGTGTTGTAGCCGCCATGAATGCAGGACTTCAGAATTATTCGTCTGATATTATCGTTAGTACGGATGACGACGGTGAGCCTCATGAGGACTGGCTAGAAAGGCTTGTGGAACATTTTACAGATCCTCAAGTTGCAGGGGTTGGCGGGCGAGACTGGCAATACGTGGGAAACCGGATTAAAGAGCCAGGTGAACGCGAAATCGTGGGTAAAGCTCAGTGGTTTGGGCGTGTGATTGGTAATCATCATCTGGGTGTGGGGCTTGCTCGGGAGGTGGATGTCTTGAAGGGGGTCAATATGGGATTTCGGCGAAGTGCGATCGAAGGGATTCGTTTCGATGAGCGGATGCGTGGCACGGGAGCGCAGGCACACTTTGAACTCGCCTTTACGCTGAAGCTCCGCAAACAAGGGTGGAAATTAATTTATGATCCCCGTGTAGCCGTTAATCATTATCCAGCCCAACGCTTCGATGAAGATGGTCGAGATCAATTTAATGCATTGGCTCGGACGAACGCCATCCACAATGAGACTTTGGCCATATTGGACTATCTGGATGGATTTTCTAGGAGTGTTTTTCTTCTCTGGTCTCTGCTTTTGGGAACACGAGAGGCGATGGGCTTGATTCAATGGCTGCGGTTTTTGCCGTCTGAAGGACTTTTGGCAGGAGATAAATATTGGGCCAGTTTACGAGGACGATGGCAGGGGTATCAAAGTTGGCGTGAAACAACTGTGAACTTACCCGATAAGGCCATCAGTCTAGGAAAGAGTATTTGAGATCAAATATATTTATTGAACTTGGAGACAAATTGTGTCCCGTTTTATCCACCCTACGGTTTCTACCTATCCATCAACGACTGATTCTTTATCAGCAGATGGAATGCCCTTAACTGAAGAACCTCAGGACGTTTTTAACTCAGTTCAAGGCTGGTTAGCGATCGGAAGTTTGATTCTGATCACCGTCATAGGCATTGCTGCTGGAGCGGGTAAAGTCTTGAATGTCCTATTTCCAATCTGGTCACTATTTGTTGCCATTGTTTTGTACTTTCGCCATCCAATTCTGTACAACGGATTTGTCTGGTGGATGTGGTTTTTAGTGGCATTTGTACGGCGTATTGTAGATTTCCGAAGTGGCTATACTGATTCTAGTCCAATCCTACTAGCTCCTTATTTGGTTAGTTTTGTTTGTGTTATTACCGTATTTAAACGAATCGGGAATGTCCAAGAGGACGAAAGTTTGCCTTTCTTACTCCCATTGTATGCAACTTTTTATGGATTATTAATTGGGTTATTGTCGAAGTCTGCATTTGTCGTATTTCGAGGTTTTTTAGATTGGGCCTCACCGTTAGTTTTTGCGTTCCATCTTTTTGTTAACTGGAAGTTATATCCGCAGTATCGTCGGAATACACAGCAGGTTTTCCTATGGGGAATCCTTGTTATGAGTTCTTATGCAGTCATACAGTTTCTGGAATTGCCTGAGTGGGATCTGATCTGGCTTAAGGAAACAGGGATGGAAAGTGCGACGGGTTCTGCGGAAGAGGGTGGAGTCAGAGTCTGGGGGACCATGCATTCACCGGAACCTTTTGCCGCAGTTGTATCAGGAGGTTTATTAGTCCTCCTAAGTTGTGCTGGGGGACTAGGCATTCCAGTCTCCGTTATTGGGTATTTAGCAATTCTAATTTGTCGAGTCCGATCGGGATGGTTGGGCTGGGCAGCCGGATTACTGAGTTTTTTTGGAGCATTAAAAATCAAAAGTCAGCTTCGATTAATTGCGATCGCTAGCATATTGATTGCTTGCGTAACGCCTTTAATGGCAATGCCTGAGTTCTCTGACAAGATTGGTTCTAGACTTGATTCATTCAGCAACTTAGATAATGATAGTAGTGCTTCTGGAAGACAGGATAATTTCAATGAAGTGATTGGTCATGCTCTTGTTAGCTTCGTCGGGGAAGGTCTTGGAAGAGATTCTATGGACAATAGCATTTTATCTATGCTGTTTTATATTGGTTGGATTGGGACCATTCCTTACCTAGCTGGGTTAGTCATTTCTTTAGTTAAAATGTTTCAGACACCGACAAGTAGTAAAGATCTTTTCGCGACCGTTTCTCGTGGAGTGGTAATGAGTACGATCGTGCGTATCCCCGTAAATGGTCCCCATCTTGGTCCAAGTGGTGCCATGATGTGGGGATTTATGGCTTTAGCGCTAGCGGCTGAGCGTTATCGAGTTTATGAGGCAAACCTAAAATGGATTAAAGAAGAATACTATTTAGCCCAACTTGAAGCAGCAGCAGCTATTAAAGAATTTCCCTTAGATTCGTATTAGAGGAACTAATGATGACTATTTCTATGAACCCTACTGGTGTGTCCTTATCTAAGTCTGACCGTTATTCTGGTCGAAAGATACTATTTGTTTTGGGAACATTATGGGGTGAAAATGGCATCACCTCACATCTTTTAACCTTATCAAAGGGATTACAGGAATCGGGCTGGAACATTGCAATTGCTTCGAGCTTAGCGTCTAATAGTGATGCAGCGGTTATTGAGGCCCGCCGCGCTGTTGAGCGTTTTAAAATTCAAGGAATTCAACATTTTGAGATTAGCTTCTCATCTTTAAAGCCATCCCCTAAAAATATCATTACGGCTATTCAAAGTTTTCAATCTTTAAGTCAAGTCTTAGAGGACTTTCAGCCAGATATCATTCATCTCCATTCTCTTTCGATCGCACCCTATGTTAGACTTGCGGCCATTCAACATCGGATACCCATGATTGCGACAAGTCATCTAGAACCTGACTCCCGAAAAGCACTTCCTTTTTGGCGTATTCAGGTTAATCGCTACCTGTCAGGACTATGGGGCGATCGGCTTATTGCGATTAGTCGTGAAATTCAGCAGTTCTTTGAGGGGGCACTTCGGGTTGAGCCTAAGCGAATAAAATTGATCTATCATGGAGTGGATGATACGCATTTCCGGCCCCCTTCACCAGAAGAACGGCAATCTTCAAGGCTTCAATATGGCCTGCAAGACTCCGATCGTGTTGTTTGCTTAGTGGGCCGTCTTGACCCTATTAAAGGTCATGATGTACTGATAAAAGCACTCTCAATACTTAAACAACAGAACTTTATGGTGATTGCGTTAGTCGCCGGAAAATCTTATGGCGATGAATTATCTTGTGTGATGGGACAGGCAAATGAACATGATGTGACTGAACAGGTTCATTGTTTGGGAATGGTTGAGACTCGAACGGTGCTGTGGGCCTCTGACCTCATTACTTTACCCAGCCGACGAGAAGGGTTTCCACTCGTGATCTTAGAAGGAATGCTGTGTGGTGTTATTCCTATTCGCACCCCTGCTGCGGGTGTATTTGATCAGATCAGAGATGGAGTAGATGGATGGATTATTCCCTTTGACACCCCTGAGATCCTCGCTAGACGTATTCGAGAGACGTTTGAGAATGTAGAACTTAAAATCAAACTCTCTAGGGAAGCATTGCAGTCTGCCCAGGATAAATTCACACTCGATCGCATGATTCATCAGACAATTGAAGTTTATAATGAAGTCCTGGTGAAGAAGTAAAAAAGATAGTTCTAATTTAGATTGTCTCTGATAAGGTTCTAGGAAATATTTTATACGTGTTGTTGATTGGATACAGTTGATTGGATAGATTAGTTACGATAATTTTTAAAGAGGCTAAGTGTAATGAGAATTGCTTGGATTGGTGGAGTAAGTAATGGTGGTGGAGTGGGTGGAATTGGTGCCCTAACCCTATGTAGCGTTCTTCAGTTGGGTATTCAAGTAGATTACTATCGCTCTTCAGAGCCTATTCCTGATTATTTGCTGGAATATCCCAACCTTAATGTAATTGTGACTCCATCTTGGTGGGATTGGGGCAAATGGTATAGCAGTAAACCCTTTACAGCCTTCATTTCTTCAACGATCGCAAGAACTCAATCCTATAATGAAATGTGCATCAAGGTTATTGAACACCATGCCGACGAACCCTATGATTGTATATTTCAGTTTTCTCAGACTGAGCTATTTCGCCTTGGAAAAAATTTAGATAAGCTGCCTCCGATCGTTGTCTATCCCTGTGTCCATGCAGGGGGTGAGTACTACTGGCATGGCCAAGAAAGAGATTATGCTTTACAGGTAGAGTCTTATTTCAAGCATTATTTTGCCCGATACTTTCTCGGCTATCGGACTTGGCTTCAAAAACGTGAGCTTAAGAAGCCTGCGTTAGTGGTTGGGATGAGTCATCGATTTAATAGTCTTATCTCTAAGGATTACAAGATTGAACCCACTCGACAACGAGTTCTCTATCACCCTATCCGATCGCAGGACAAGGACGTTGTTTTTCAATCCGATCTTGCCGCTCAAAATCGTAAAGTTGTCAGACTATTGTTCGTCTCTCGCATGAGTGTTCGCAAAGGACTTCAATACATTATTGAGTTAAGTCATCGACTTAATGATTTAACGGGTCAAGTTGAAATCAATCTAATCGGAGGCTCGACTCAGTGGTCTGATTATAGTGGTCATCTTAAGGATCTAAACCCTAATACTGCTAAGTACATCAAGTCAATGAATCGTACAGAGATTGCGGAAGCTTATTGTAACGCTGATGCCCTGTTAATTCCTAGTTTGTATGAACCGGGTGGAATTGTAGTCGGCGAGGCACTCAGCTATGGCTTGTGTGTCGTTGCAAGTGATGCGATCGGTTCAGCCGAAGTTCTTGAAGGGGACATCATTCGAGAATTCGCAGCGGGTGATATGGATGGCTTTGAACACGAAGTCCGTCAACTCATTTCTGATTTTCAAGTCGATCGGCAAGGTCTACGGAGCATGGCTCGTTTACAGTGTGAGAAACATTTCACTCCTCAAGACATTGGCAAAGTACTAATTTCATATTTTCAGGAAGTATCTGGTCAGCCCTTAAGCATAAAACAGGACGAATTTAAGCAATCAACTTCAGTATGAAATTATTAAAACCTATGCTCTTTAATCCTTCCAATCCTTCAGTAGTGAGCCATCCCTCTATTCTCTGCCTGGGTATGAGTTGGTTTCCCATTTCGGCTGGCGGATTAAACCGTTATTTGTATGGGCTTTCCTGCGAACTAGCAATTCAACAGACGCAAGTAGAGGTTTGTGGATTGGCAATGCCTGAAGCGGATGACTCTTCTAAGTTTTTGAAGCTAACGAATCTCTCCACGCCCAATCTATCCGTCCTAAATCGGTTTCAGCAAATCCGATCGTCCTTAACATCAGATCATCTCCGATCGAAAGATTCCATTAATCTACACTTCGCTCTCTATAGCTTTCCTTTACTACAAAATTTACCCAAAAACGTTCCTATTACGTTTCACTTCCATGGTCCTTGGGCACTTGAGAGCAAACAGGAAGGCGATAACCCGATCGTAGTCTGGCTCAAAAAACAACTTGAACTAAAAGTTTATCGTCGCTGCGATCGTTTTATTGTTCTCAGCCATGCTTTCGGAGACGTTCTTCACCGTGAATATGGTATCGATTGGGGGAAAATTCATATCATTCCGGGCGGTGTCGATATTCAAGAATTTCAGCCGAAACTTACTCAAACTGAAGCCCGTAAAAAAATAGGTTGGAAATCCGATCGGAAAATTCTTTTCACCCCTCGTCGTCTTGTGAATCGAATGGGACTCGATCGGCTGCTTGAAGCAATGGTCGAAGTCCGTAAATATGTTCCAGACGTGTGGCTAGGAATTGCAGGTAAAGGTCCGATCGCTGCTCAACTCCAGCAGCAAATTGAAAATCTAGAGTTAAAAGATCATGTAGAACTGCTGGGATTCGTCCCTGATGAGCTTCTTTCTGTTGCTTACCAAGCCGCAGACTTAACGGTTGTTCCCAGTATCAGCTTGGAAGGATTTGGCTTGATTTTGGTGGAGTCGCTCGCTTGTGGAACGCCAGCAGTCTCGACTCCCGTTGGCGGAATGCCTGAAATCTTAAGTCCTCTTGATCCAGCCCTCGTAACGGAATCCGTCGAAAGTTGTGCGATCGCACGGCGTTTGGTTGAATTTCTTACAAACGATCGCCCTTTGCCCAGCCGAGAAACTTGTCGTCAATATGCCGTTGAAAACTTTGACTGGAGTACTATCGCGCCCAAGGTTCAACACATCTTACTCATGCCAAAATAATTTTGAGAGTATTCATTTTCAGGATCTTCCCAATATGAAGCAGATACTATTTCTAGATCAAAGCAGTGGACTGGGCGGAGCTGAACTCTGTCTACTTGATATTGCAACAGACTATGCGCCGACATCATTGGTTGCGCTGTTTGCAGAAGGTGACTTTCGGGATGCTTTAGTGCAGCGATCGATTCCTAATCAATTGCTTACCAACCGCCCCTTAAATATTCGTAAGGATAGTCGCTGGTTTGATAGTCTAGGGTCTGTTGCGGAAATTGTAAAACTTGTATTTAGAATTGCGAAGCTCAGCAAAGGATTTGATTTAATTTATGCCAATACTCAGAAAGCTTTTGTCGTGGGTTCGATCGCCAGCGCCATTAGCCGTCGTCCATTGGTTTACCATCTCCATGACATTCTCTCGCCTGAACACTTTAGTTCAACTAATTTGAAAGTTGCCATAACCCTTGCCAATCAGTTTGCAACCTTGGTGATTGCCAATTCCAAAGCAACAGGTCAAGCGTTTATTGATTCAGGTGGGAAGGCGAGTCTAGTCAAAATTATTTATAACGGTTTCGATCCATCACGCCATGCGATCACTTCTAATATTCGTCAAGATCTACGGCAGTCTCTAGAAATTGATTCGCAATTTGTTGTTGGTTGTTTTAGCCGTCTTTCTCCTTGGAAAGGGCAGCATGTTCTAATAGAGGCTTTAGCAAAATGTCCAAAGTCTGTCACGGTTTTACTGGTTGGAGAAGCACTCTATGGTGAGGATGAGTATGTCAAACAACTCCATCAGCAAGTTGACGAACTTCAATTAGGCGATCGGATCAAGTTTCTCGGCTTTCGATCGGATGTACCTGAATTAATGCAGGCTTGTGATGTGATCGCCCATACCTCAATTACGCCGGAGCCGTTTGGTCGAGTGATTGTAGAAGCAATGTTTTCTCGTCGCCCTATTATCGCAACGGCAGCGGGAGGAGCAATGGAGATTATCGAGTCTGGTAAAACGGGTTGGCTTACAACGCCAAGTGATGTGGAAGATTTGACAAAGGCAATTCACGCCATTCAACAGGATGCCATGGTCACAGACTCGATCGTTCAAGCCGCTTATGATCAGGCATTCGATCGCTTCCACATCAACGCCACAAATCGCCAAATTGCAGCAGTCATCCAGTCCATTTAATCCAATCTACTTAATCAGCATACAAGATCTCCCATAATGTAATGGAGATGTAATGAATACAACCTTATTTTCCAGTAACAATTTTTTTCAAAAACTTAAGTCGATCGTCCGTGTAGGGTGCATAACGCCAATCTAAATCAAACAAAATCGATCGTTTTAGGAAACTCCGATCGTGGGAAAATGTATCAAAACTAGCTTTCCCGTGATAACTTCCAGTACCACTATCACCAACACCGCCAAACGGCAAATTCCCAACGCTCACCTGCAATACTGTGTCGTTAATACAAACACCACCGGATGAAATAGAACTAATGATGTTTGTTTGAACAGTGTTTGATTTAGAAAATATATAGAGTGCTAGAGGTTTAGGTCGCTGATTCACCAATTCGATCGCATTATCTAAATTCTCATAGGCTAAAATTGGCAAAATCGGCCCAAAGATTTCCGATTCCATCACGCCATCATTCCAACTAACATTGTCCAATACCGTCGGCGCTAGATATCGATCGGCATCATTGACCTGCCCACCAACTACAATATCGCCACTACCAAGCAAACCTTTCAAACGATCGAGTTGTCGTTGACTCACAATACGCGCATAGTCAGGACTAACGGCTGGATTATCGCCATATAGTTCTAAAATAGCTTTCTTTAATTCCACCACAAATTCATCTTTGACTGCCGCATCCACCAGAATATAATCTGGTGCAATACAAGTCTGCCCTGCATTAATAAACTTACCCCAAGCAATCCGCTTCGCCGCATAGTCCAGACGCACAGAAGCATCAACAAAACACGGACTTTTGCCCCCCAATTCTAAAGTCACAGGTGTTAAATGCTTTGCCGCCGCCTGCATAACAATTCGACCAATTTCGGTGCCACCTGTGAAAAAGATATGGTCAAATTTCTGGGCCAGAAGTTCTTGACTCGTTTGGGCATCGCCTTCAACCACAGCAACGTAATCACTATCAAAGGTCGATCGAACTAATTCCGTCACCACTTTTGACATTTCAGGTGCATATTCCGACGGTTTGAGAATGGCACAATTTCCCGCTGCGATCGCCCCCACCAATGGCGACATAATCAATTGAAACGGATAATTCCATGGACCAATAATTAAAGCAATCCCCAAAGGTTCAGGTTGAACCCAAGCCGAAGCCGGAAATACATCAACAGAAGTCGCAACTCGACGAGGCTTCATCCATTTTTTTAATTGTTTGATTGCCAGCTTTACTTCTGACAAGGTTGCAATTTCAAAATAAGCTTCAAACGCCGCCCGTCCGAGATCCGATTGAACCGCCGCCACAATTTTGTCCTGATTCGCAACGATTGCCCGTTCAAGAGCTTGTAATTGTTGAATTCGGAAGTCCCGATCGCGGGTTTTCCCGGTGGCGAAGAATTTACGTTGAGCTTGAAGTAATTCGGGAATAGGAATGTTCATCGCAATACTCATCCATTTAAATTATTAATGTTTGCCATGACATCATTCCCGACCAAATCTAGGGGACAAACTTCCTGAAGGCCAGCGTTACATTGTGACCACCAAACCCAAATGAGTTGGACAACACCACATTCACCAGTTGCTCACGGCTTTTATGGGGAATGTAATCCAAATCGCAGCCCTCATCTGGATTATCCAAATTAATCGTTGGCGGAACCCGATCGTGATAAATTGCCATCGCCGAAGCAACCCCCTCAATTCCACCCGCACCACCGAGCAAATGACCCGTCATGGATTTAGTCGAACTCACTGACACCTTGTAGGCATGAGCGCCGAGGGCCGTCTTAATAGCACTAGTTTCGTTCGGATCATTGATAGGCGTGCTGGTGCCGTGGGCATTGATGTAACTCACCTCTTCCGGGTTAATGCCGCCATCCTTCATCGCCAAGGTCATAGCCCGCGCCGCATCCGCCCCACCCGGAGTTTGGCCTGTCATATGATAGGCATCGCAGGTCGCACCATAGCCGACAACTTCAGCGTAAATTCTGGCCCCCCGCGCCAAGGCATGGTCCATTTCTTCCAAAACTAATATCCCCGCGCCCTCGCCCAGAACAAATCCACTGCGATCTTTATCAAAGGGACGACTCGCATGGGATGGGTCATCGTTGCGGTTCACCGCCGCCGCTCGACAAGCCACAAATCCAGCCACAGACAAGGGCGTTACTGCTGCTTCCGTTCCGCCGCAAACCATGGCCTGAGCATAGCCGCCTCGCACCAACCGGAATGCATCCCCGATCGCATTAGAACCCGCCGCACAAGCCGTCACAACGCAGGAATTCGGTCCTTTGGCTCCCAATTGAATAGCCGTCACCCCTGCCGCCATGTTCGCAATCATCATTGGAATCATAAACGGACTACACCGATCGGGGCCCTTGGTCCGATAGACTTCATGCTGATCTTCCAAGACCTTCAGCCCGCCAATTCCAGTCCCGATTAACACCCCGATATGTTCTGCATTCAATTCATTAATGTCTAGCTTCGCATCTGCCACAGCTTGCTTACTTGCCGCCACTGCAAATTGGACAAAGCGATCCATCCGTTTGGCTTCCTTCGGCGGCATATATTCAGCCGCGCTAAAGCCTTTCACCTCCGCTGCAATGTGACAGTCGTGAGCCGAGGCATCAAATAATGTGATTTTGCCGATGCCATTTCGCCCAGACATCAGCCCTTCCCAATACTCCTCTAGGGTGTTTCCGATCGGTGTGATCGAACCAAGACCCGTAATTACAACACGTTTATGTCCAGGGTTATGTCCAGGGTTTGCCATGATTACCAATGCGGAAAACTAGAAGAATTTTAGAAAGGGATGCAATCAGATCTATGCAGACTTCGCTTTGATGAAGTCAACTGCTGCTTGAATGGTTGTGATGCTTTCAGCCGCTTCATCGGGAATCTCGATATCAAATTCCTCTTCGAGAGCCATGACCAATTCAACCGTGTCTAGGGAATCGGCCCCAAGGTCATTCTGAAAGTTAGCAGAAGGAATAACTTTGTCCGCTTCTACACTCAGTTGATCCACAACAATACCTTTTACTTTGTCAAAAATCTGTTCGTCAGTCATAACATCCTCAAAAATTAGCTATCTGCAAGACTTTAAAATACTCGCCTACCGGGAAAACATTATTTCATAGAATTGACACCCTCAAGACGAGATCGGGCTGGTCATTACTAAGTCAGGCCGCAGGTTCATCGCATGACGCAAATAGGGATGGTGAATTTTTCGGGCGGGTTCGGGGGTGTTAAAGTGCAGAAGTAGACGGATACAGCGCTCTAAGCTTCCCGTGACCTTCATATGCTGGAAGTCCACGAGAGGCACTTGGTCCCATCCGATGCGAGACCGAGCGATCGCGGCAGGAAAAATTGCATCAAGGTCTTGGGTTACCGAAAATGTAACGCTAATCACCTCGTCCAAATCCAGTTGATTGTGAGCTTCTAGTTCATCCAGTAGCTCTGTGACCGCCTGTGCGATCGCCTCTTTGGTATTCACCGGGACTGTTGTCGCACCCCGAATCGCACGAACTCGCCAATGCACGTTAAGCACTCCAGAAAAAATGGATTGAATTTGCTAATTTATAATAGTCGAAGTCGGAAATTTAAGGACGATAGAGCCACAGCGGTAAGCCTTGGGTTTCGAGTTCAAACTCCAGCCAGCTTAAGCCTGCTTGCGTTGCTGGGGTCTGCCCAAGAGCCTGAACCAGTGAGGATCCCGCCGTCGAACCTGTAATTTTACTTAACAGCGGCTTGGGTTCTTCAAAGGTGAAGACTTTTGTTTTTTCAGGATCTAGCCCCGCCAGTTCTGCGGCCCAACAGCGTGCATCTTCTTCAGTACCAAGCCGATCGACGAGTCCCAGCTTAACCGCTTGTTCTCCTGTGAAAATTCGCCCATCTGCAAATTTTTTCACCGCAGCTACATCAAGTTTCCGGCCTTCGGCCACCACGCCGACAAATTGCTCGTAGCTACTATCAATTAAATCCTGCAAAATCTGCTGTTCTGGTTCGCTGAGTTGTCGATCGAAGGACAAAATATCTTTGTAGGGTCCAGATTTAATGACTTGAAACGAGACCCCAACCCGATCGAGCAAGCGTTCCAGATTGTTCCCCCGTAAAATCACTCCAATGCTGCCCGTTATGGTGCCGGGATTGGCCATCACATGGGGAGCCGCTGCCCCAATAAACACGCCCCCTGATGCTGAAATGTTGCCGTAACTGGCCACGATTTTGCACTTGCTTTGAAGCCGCTTAATTGCTGAATAAATTTCAAAGGAGTCGCCAACGGTGCCGCCGGGGCTGTCAATTCGTAGCAACAGGGCCGGAAATTTGCGGTCTTCGACTTCTTTTAGGGCCGCCAAAACCCGCTTACGAGTCCCAGAGGCGATCGCCCCGACAACTTCAATACGGGCAATTTGCTTTTTGTAGCGGGGACGAAACGGAAACATGGCGAGCCTTTGGTACGGGTCTATCTGTACAATAAGTGAAATAGAGTCTTCACATAACTATACATATTACCCCACGCTTCACCTTACTTCTGCTATGGAAACCCCGCCTTTGAAGCCGATAATCCCTACGGTTGCCTCACCGATCGCCTCTAATTCATCTAGGATATCTATCTTGGAATCTCCGATTTTCCGATCGCCAATTGTGACAAATCTATTGCTGATTGCGCCGTTTTTCTTTTGGGGGACGGCAATGGTTGCGATGAAAGGTGCGATTCAGGACACAACGCCATTTTTTCTAGCTGGGTTTCGGTTGGTGCCCGCTGGGATTTTGGTTCTGGTGGCAGCAACGATCGCGGGCCTGCCTCAACCCAAGACTTGGCAAGCTTGGGCTTGGATTGTTGGATTTGCCGTTGTTGATGGGACGTTGTTTCAGAGCTTTTTGGCTCAGGGATTGACCCGGACGGGCGCGGGCTTAGGTTCAGTGATGATCGATTCGCAACCCTTGGCTGTGGCGGTGTTGGCTTGGCTGCTGTTTGGTGAGGTGATTGGCGGGGTAGGCTGGATTGGACTGACGATCGGGGTGGTGGGCATTGGGTTGCTAGGGTTGCCGAAGGATTGGCTGATGGGCTTGTTTAACGGTCTGTTTCAAAATGCCAGTATTGCTCAGGGTGCAACGAGTCCTTACAATCTGCTGGATCCAAGTCTATTTGACAATGGCCAATGGTTAATGTTGATGGCGGCGCTGTCGATGGCGGTGGGAACGGTGATGGTGCGCTATGTTTCTCGCTATGCGGATCCGATCGTTGCGACGGGGTGGCATATGATTTTGGGCGGCTTACCATTATTTGCGCTATCAAGCCAGACTGAAACGGATCAATGGAGCCGATTGGTTCCGGCGGAGTGGGTTGCGTTGATGTATTCCACGATGTTTGGCAGTGCGGTGGCCTACGGATTGTTCTTTTATTTCGCATCCCGAGGTAATTTAACAAGTCTAAGTTCGTTGACATTCTTAACGCCTGTTTTTGCGTTGATGTTTGGTAATTTCTTTTTAGATGAAACTCTAGAGACATTTCAATGGTTTGGCGTATTCTTAACATTGGTTAGTATTTATTTGATTAACCAACGGGAGACAGTTCGCCAGTTTTTCTCATCATCGGAGCCAGAATCGATCGCGATTTTAGAAACTATTTCTGAGCCAATTTCAGACGCAGTAGATTCTGAAACAGCCCGTAAGCCTTAGAGACTCGATCCCCCTAAATCCCCCTTGGTAAGGGGGATCATGAATTGAATTCCGGTTCCCCCTTTTCAAGGGGGCTAGGGGGATCGGGTCTTTTGGTACCAACGAAATCTTTCCAAACGTCCTCTTAGTTCATTATTTCCCCAAATTATCATGTCATTTCTTCGTTTTTTAAGTGCCGTTAGTCTCGCTGTTGTCCTTTGGTTTACGCCATCTTTTGCAGCCAATGCTGTTCAACAATATGCAGTTTATAGTGAATGCGATCGGGGTTCATTTGATGGCATTGGTAAGTGTTATTTTGGCCGTGAGATTTCGCAAATTTTGGGAAAAGATGGGTCTAATTGGTTAGATCGTCCTGGACGCGGTGCGGAAGAAAAGCCAGAGAAAGCGATCGAAGCTTTGCAGTTTTTACCGACAGATACAGTAGCGGACATTGGGGCTGGAATTGGCTATATGTCTTTTTTAATTGCGCCAAATGTCAACAAAGTTTACGCAGTTGATATTCAATCTGAACTACTTGATTTATTAAAAGAACGTCAATCAAAAAACGGCATTACAAATGTCGAAACTGTTAAGAGTGAAGAGACATCGGTTAATTTGCCCGGTGATACGATCGATTGGGCGATTATGGTGGATGCATATCATGAATTCACCCATCCAAAGGAAATGATGCAGTCGATTTTCACAGCATTGAAACCGGGTGGAAAAGTCGTATTGCTTGAATACAAAGGTGAGAATCCTTTGGTTGCAATCAAACCTCGTCACAAGATGACCCAAACCCAAGCACGGGCTGAAGTAGAAGCCATGGGGTTTAAGTTTCTAGAAAGTAAGCGCGTTTTGCCCCAGCAACATGTGTTGGTGTTTCAAAAGCCCGTGAAAGCTTGAACGATCGATTAAACTTCGATCGGATATCATCAAGTTCGCCAGCAAAATCTCGATGGGTTTAAACTTTAGCCAGTTTTAATGCATCGAGAAGTTCCATTGGAACATTTTGACTATTCAATCCGGCATGATGTCCGGCTCCAGGACCGTGGTAGTCGCTGCCGCCTGTCATCAGTAAGCCATGCCGATCGCACAAACCCTTAAGCTTTTCTATTTGATAGTCGGTATGACTTGGATGATAGACTTCAATGCCTTTGAGTCCAGCAGCCAGTAGTTTGGGCAGTACAATTTCTAATTCACCACCTCGAAACAGAAATGGATGCGCCCAC
>JAYUEW010000262.1:0-8893 GCA_043739045.1 Synechococcales cyanobacterium | reverse complement strand
GGCTCGTCAACTCGGTCACAACTACATCGGTACAGAGCATCTTCTTCTCGGTTTAATCCGTGAAGGGGAAGGCGTTGCTGCACGAGTATTAGAAAACCTAGGTGTCGATCTTTCTAAAGTTCGTACTCAGGTTATCCGGATGCTAGGCGAGACTGCCGAAGTCGGTGCTGGTGGTGCATCTGGCGGACGGACCAAAACTCCAACCCTAGACGAGTTTGGGGTGAATTTGACTCAATCAGCGATAGACGGAAAATTAGATCCAGTCGTTGGTCGTTCCAAAGAAGTCGATCGGGTGATTCAGATCCTTGGTCGTCGGACAAAAAATAATCCTGTTCTCATCGGCGAACCCGGTGTGGGTAAAACGGCGATCGCAGAAGGCCTCGCCCAACGTATCGCTGACCAGAATGTCCCAGACATTTTGGAAGAAAAGCGCGTTATGACCCTCGATGTTGGCTTGCTGGTTGCAGGAACCAAGTATCGGGGTGAATTTGAAGAACGCCTCAAAAAAATTATGGACGAGATCCGCTCCGCCGGAAACGTCATTTTGGTCATTGATGAGGTTCACACCCTGATTGGTGCAGGTGCTGCCGAGGGGGCAATTGATGCTGCTAATATCCTAAAACCCGCTTTGGCTCGGGGTGAGTTGCAATGTATTGGTGCAACGACCCTTGATGAATATCGCAAACATATTGAGCGGGATGCGGCACTAGAGCGTCGTTTCCAGCCCGTTATGGTGGGTGAGCCTTCAGTGGAAGAAACCATTGAGATTCTCCAAGGGCTGCGTGATCGCTATGAGACACATCACAAGCTAATCATTTCGGATGAGGCATTGGAAGCAGCAGCGACCCTAGCCGATCGATATATCAGCGATCGTTTCTTGCCCGATAAGGCGATCGATTTGATGGACGAGGCCGGATCTCGTGTTCGCTTAATGAAATATGAGCGATCTCCTGAAGAGAAGCAACTTGATGGCGATCTGAAGAAGCTGCTGAAGGAAAAAGACGATGCGGTGCGAAATCAGGACTTTGACCGGGCGGGTGCACTGCGAGATCGAGAGATGGAGATCCGCGAAGGATTGAAAGCCTTGAGCCAAGCGCGTAAATCCGCAGCCGCTGAAGGAAATGCTCCAAAACCAATTGTTACAGAGGAAGACATTGCCCACATTGTCGCATCTTGGACCGGAGTTCCTGTTAGCAAGCTGACAGAATCTGAATCTGAGAAGCTTCTTCACATGGAAGACACACTGCACACGCGCCTCATCGGCCAAGATGAAGCCGTGAAAGCCGTCTCCCGAGCCATTCGTCGAGCAAGAGTTGGACTCAAGAATCCCGATCGCCCGATCGCATCCTTTATCTTCTCAGGCCCAACTGGAGTCGGTAAGACTGAACTGGCCAAGTCCTTGGCAGCCTATTTCTTTGGTTCAGAAGAATCTATGGTTCGCCTAGATATGTCTGAATACATGGAACGTCATACCGTCTCGAAACTAGTAGGTTCCCCTCCTGGCTATGTCGGTTACAACGAAGGCGGTCAGCTAACTGAAGCGGTTCGTCGTAAGCCTTACACTGTGCTGTTGTTTGACGAAATCGAAAAAGCACACCCCGATGTGTTTAACATGCTGCTACAAATCCTAGAAGATGGTCGTCTGACTGACTCCAAGGGCCGCGTCGTAGACTTCAAAAACACTTTGATCATCATGACCTCAAACATTGGGTCGAAGGTGATTGAGAAGGGTGCAAACACACTTGGGTTTGACTTCGCTACTGAGGATCCAAACGAGTCTCAGTACAACCGTTTGAAGTCGCTTGTTAACGAAGAGCTGAAGCAGTATTTCCGCCCGGAATTCCTCAACCGTCTCGATGAGATAATTGTCTTCCGTCAATTGACGAAAGATGAGGTGAAGGAAATCGCGGAAATCTTGCTCAAAGATATCTTCAAGCGGTTGACCAAGCAAGGCATCAGCCTCAAGGTCACCGACAAGTTTAAGGATCGCCTAATCGAAGAGGGCTACAACCCCAGCTATGGTGCTCGTCCACTGCGTCGTGCAATCATGCGACTTCTGGAAGACTCGTTGGCGGAGGAAATCCTGTCTGGGCGGGTCAAGGACGGAGACACAGCGGTTGTTGATGTCGATGAAGCAGGCCAAGTACAGATCGTTAATAGTGTCCTAGATGGTGCACCAGAACGTGAATTGATTGCTCAGGGTGCTGAGTAAACGATCGGTTCAAATACGTCTCAATTGTGTCCATTTTTAAGCACGACTAAATCAAATAAAACGTGGGTTAATTTGTTGACTCACGTTTTTATTTGCTCACTAAAACGCTTTAATGTAAGCAAAAAGCCTGAGAATATACCGATCGGTGTATGTCTAAATTTTCTAGGTCAACCCGTATAGTACTGGCTGTTAAGATTATTAGATATTTGAGAGAATTTTCGCTACGGCCAAACCGAGTTTTGTAGATAATTTTGAAAAATTCTTGGCTCAAGGATATGCTCTCGAAAATCGCTAGATATCAATAATTCGGCCCTAATCAAATTAATAAGAACTGAGTAAGGTTAAATTTTAATTGTTTAGATTATAATTACTATCTAATTGACTCCACATCCCTAATTGTCATTTGTGCTTAACTCTGTAGACTCTGGCGAACTAGACAGCATCTGAAAAACGTGATCCAAGGGGTTAATTTTGGTCAGAAAAGTATCCGTATCTTCCGGACTCATTGGCTTTGAGAACAGGTAGCCTTGGCCGTATTCACATTTCAACATCTTTAACTGAGCCAACTGCTTAGTCGTTTCCACACCTTCCGCGACCACATCCATGCCCAAGTTCCAGGCAAGAGTAATTATAGTTCGCACCAGTTCCAACTTTTCACCATCGGTATCGACACGACTGATGAACGATCGGTCAATCTTCAAAATATCCATGGGAAAACGATAAAGATAGCCTAGTGAAGAATACCCAGTCCCGAAGTCATCCACCGAAAGCTGAATGCCCATTGACTTTAACTGAAGCAGCGTATCCATTGCCGATTCCGTATTCTCCATAATGGCCGTCTCAGTAATTTCCAGCTTCAAGCAAGCCGGACTCAAGCCAGTTTCCTTCAGAACATCTCGAAGCACATCAATGATGCCGCGCTGGGAGAATTGACGGCTGGATATATTCACGCTCATAGTTAAACGACGATGCTGGGGATAGAGACGCTGCCACTCGCTGAACTGACGACAAGCTTCCCGCAGAATCAATTGACCCATAGGCAAAATCAATCCTGTTTCCTCTGCGATCGGAATAAAATCTCCTGGCGAAATGATTCCGCGTTCTGGGTGCAGCCATCGGACCAATGCTTCAAACCCGGCTAAACGTCCGGTTACTAACGAGACGATCGGCTGATAGTAAACAACGAACTCCTCGCGTTCGATAGCACGGCGCAGATCATTCTCAAGCTGCATTTGGAGCATCGCTTGATTGTGCATCTCTGTATCAAACACTTCATGGCAAGCTTTTCCTGATGCCTTCGCTCGATACATTGCAATATCGGCCCCGCGTAACATATCTTCCGTAAATTCAAAATTCGTGCTGCTTAGGGCAATTCCGATACTTACCGTCGTGAAAACCTCGTGACCATTCAGATTAAAAGGACGGGACAGCTCAAGATGGATGCGCTCCGCCACTTGATGGGTTGCCGACTCATCCTGAATATTGTCCAGTAAAATTGTAAACTCATCCCCACCCAAACGGGCCACCAAATCCGATTGTTTCACACAAAGTTCGAGCCGACGGGCGATCGCAATCAAAAGTTGATCACCAACCAGATGGCCCAGACTATCATTGATCACCTTAAATCGATCGAGGTCTAGGAACAAAACCGCAAACAGACTATTTTCCTGCTCTCGACTGCGGGCAATCACCTGTGTTAAGCGCTCTGTGAACAACAAGCGATTCGGCAACCCCGTCAACGGATCGTGAAATGCATTCCGTCGAAGTTGCCCCTCTGTCTGTTTACGTTGTGTTACTTCCCGCATGACCGACACGAAATGAGTCACTTGCCCACGTTCATTGCGGATGGGGACAGTATTCATGTCAGCCCAGAAATAACTCTGGTCTTGACAGTGGAAAATTAGTTCTGCTTTAGCCGACTTATGATTTTTAAGAGCCGTACTAATCCGATCGAGTTCTTCAAGATCGGTCTTTGGTCCGACTAACAGCTCAGCCGATCGGCCAATTACATCAGCAGCCCGATAACCCGTTACTTTCAAAAATGCATCATTGACATAAATAATCCGAAGTTCCAGCGGATTAATATTGTCTTCCGCCTGAGAAATAATCACCATTTCATTGGCATTCACCACCACCGATTCCATAAGCCGGAGATATTCTTCGAGCCATTTGCGCTCTGTAATGTCCGTCACAGTAATCAAAGTGGCGATCGGATTGCCATCGTCATCGTCCAGTAAAGTTACATTGACTTCAGCCCAAAACTGACGACCATCTTGGCGACGTAGTTGCCCCTCACGCCATTCACAAGAAGTTGATGGGAACATGCTGTCTATTGGAGAGCTGAAAAGCGACCATCCTTCTATTAAAGAGAGAAAATCATAGCCTGGTAATCCAATCATCTCAGATACAGAACATCCCACCAGTTGCGCTAATCGAGAATTGGCATGAAGAACACAGCCCTGCAAGTCCATCACAATCATGCCATCATTTAAATTCTCGATGACTGTTTTGAGAAGGAAATCACTCCCAACAGAATGATTCTTTGGAGCAATCTGTGGAGTAACTTCCAAATGTTTTACCGATCGCAGCTCTACTGGTCGTTGAGTCACAATGTACAGACCTCTACTCAGCAGGATATCTCAGTGCAATGCTGCTAAATTCAATAAAGTATGTGAGTAGACTAATTTAACTAATGATGTTAACTAAAAATTTGTACTAAGTCTAATTAATACTACAATTTGTCATGATACAGACATCATAATTTATGATTCCACGCCTCTGTCAAGAAATAAATTGCTGAATTACAAAAATCTCACTTGCCAATCCCACTTACCAATTAGATAAGCTTCGATGGGAAACCCGATCGTAAACGATGAATAAATTTAATCAATGAATGGGCGATCGCCATTGGATTATTTTGCGGGAGACCATGGCCTGCCTCAGGAATGACTATCAACTCAGCACCTAAGATTTGCTGTTTATAGGTTTCACAATGCCAAGCCGGAATGGTGTCATCCTCCTCTGCGGCCAAAATAAGAGTCGGCGCAACAATGACAGAAATATGTTTTTCGACGGTATCGATCGCATCTTCCGGTCTAAGACGATCGACCAAAAACGATCGGGCCGCAGGTTGACGATTGAGTTCACGACGCGCCCAACAGACTAGTTCTAGCGTTTTTGTCTGGCGAAATAGCATCGCTACAGGCTTCAGGCCCCAAAGCAACGCATCAACAACGGGGGTTTGCCACAGTACCGGACGCATCCAGTTATATCGTCCACAGAATGAATCATCCCGGATGCCCGCTGGAGCCACTAGACATAAGGCGCTGACCTGATCTGGATAAGCAATGGTGTAAGCAGCAGACACCCAACCCCCGAAGGAGTGGCCAACCAAGACACAAGATTCCAAGCCCAATTGCTGTAAAACAGCTCGCAAAAATGCCACTTCTTGGGCCACAGTGTAAGCGACGGGAGGCTTGGACGATGCCCCAAAACCGAGCAAATCCAATGCAACCAGATCGATCGTACTGCCGTCATGTAAGGAATGATCTAAGGCAACCATCTGGGATATCTGCGCCATCACGCCTTGCCAATTTGCACTGTCTCCGAGGAAGCCATGCAACAAAACAATAGGAGTCCCTCGATACCCCCATCGTCGATACGCCGCCTGCTGAGCTTGAGGAATCTCTGGCACGCCTTGCAATGTGACCGGAACAAATTGTAATGGAAATTCTAACTGAGATTCTCTTTGGTCAGATGAAGATTCAGCATGAAAATCTGATGGCTTTGATCGGGGCATAATATTGAGATGTTCTCTAAAGTTTTCTAAAGCAGAAATAAAGTTTTCAACAACATCTCTCAGTGTGGATAGTTCTTTTCTATACTGAAAACATGCTAAAAGTCTATGGATTAGGCTGTTTAGTAATCAGTTTGTACGGCTCAATGGTTTGAGCGCGGAGAGAAACCAGAATGTCAATTAAGAGTGCTGCCCGTTTTTTATCTGCTGCCTCTCGTGATCAGGAGATACGCGATCGGTTCAAAGCAGTTCAATCGCCAGAGGATTTCCTTTGTGTTTCCCGAGAAATGGGCTACAGCTTCACAACCGCAGACCTCAAAAAAATTATCACCTTAAAGAGCCGAAACATTCAAGTTCGACGTACCACAGGAGTCTGGCGGTGGTTACGGGAGGTGAATTGGGTTGACCGCCGCGAATCTTAAGCTCGTGGATGCGGGTAGTTTCACTCCGAACGATCGCACTTACCCCTCCTCAACACTTGGCTGTTGCGATCTGTGTTTGAGTTTCCACCGCTTTCCGCAATCGATCGACATCGCTGTGAAGTCCGTAGGTATCAAGTCGATAGCTTAATGGATAGGCGATCAAACGGGCAGTAGTATGGAACAGGGTATCAATTTCGATTAGCCCATTTTCCCGTAGAGTATTGCCCGTTGCAACTAGATCGACGATCGCTTCAGACATTCCGGTAATCGGTCCTAGTTCGACGGAGCCGTGGAGCGGGACAATTTCGACAGGCAAATCTAATCCATCAAAATAGTCCCTTGTACAACGTACAAAAGACGAAGCAACCCGTCCCTGCATTGGCAATTCCAAAGACGATCGGTAGGGGCTAGAGGCTTTGACCGCCACAGACAAGCGGCAACCTCCAAACTTTAAATCCAATACTTGAGCCACGTTGGGCCTTTTTTCTCGAATTACGTCATACCCCACTACGCCGAGCTGAGCTTGACCATATTCGACATAAACGGGAACATCTCCATTGCGAACCAAGAGTGCTTTGACCCGTCCGGTGGGTTCCACAATTTGCAACTGACGACATCCCGGCTCTAAAAAGCCACTGAAATCTAGGCCAATTGATTGGAATAGTTTGATACTTTCCTTAAGCAGAGAGCCTTTGGCAAGCGCGATCGTCAGCATATAAATCTCTCGTTAGTCGTCTTTGTTTTAGAATAGCGAGAATCGGGCTACATTTGAGGCAACGGACTAAGAGGGTTGCGCGGAAATGCAAATTTTGTTAGTCGATGACGAAATCGAAATCGCTCAGCCCATTGCTCAAATTTTACAGCGAGAGGGCTATGAAGTCGCCATGGTGCATGACGGGACAACGGGCAACCAAATGGCGAGTCTGGGAAGTTTTGATCTTCTAATTTTGGACTGGATGTTGCCTGGAGTGTCGGGGCTGGAAATTTGTCGATCGCTTCGACAGCAAGGCAATATGACCCCTGTTTTGTTTTTGACGGCAAAAGATACGCTGGACGATCGGGTGAATGGGCTAGATGCGGGTGCTGATGATTATTTGATCAAGCCCTTTGAATTGCGTGAATTACTCGCTAGAGTGCGCGCCTTATTGCGTCGTCCTAGTCAAATTAGCCAAGTCGCAGAACTCAGCCTAATTCCGCCCAGTCTTAAGGTGCAGGATTTAGAACTCAATGTGAACGATCGGATGGCTCATCGATCGGGACGGGGGATTGATCTTTCTGAAAAGGAGACGCAACTTCTAGCTTATCTAATGCAGTTTCCGAACCAGCTTCTAACGCACGATCGAATTTCAGCTCATCTCTGGAAATCGGAAGAACGTCCGGCGAGCAATGCCCTAGCCGCCCAAATTAGATTACTCCGACGCAAAATTGAAAGTCCCGGCAGACCAGAGTTGATTCATACCGTATACGGACGAGGATACCGATTTGGATCAATGGATGATGGCACACCAGAATAGAAAATATCAAGATTTGACCTGTTGAGAGTTGTCCTCAATCGTTTTCCAGCGACGACTTACCCGTCCAAAGAATGGCAGATCGATCGATCGTCCTTGCCATAGCCTCAGCATCAGCCCCAGATTTAGGACAAAATATCCCGATGTAAAGAGGCTGCTAACAAGCAAGAGCGGCAGTTTTAAAGCCTCTATATTTTCTACCCCGACATCTAACATTACCGTTCCAGCAAACCAAGTCAGCATCAACTTCGTGGCTAACCGGCTCAAGGCAAGCTCAGAGGGTGAGGCTTTGGGATTGCTGAGTGTCCACAACGATAACCCCGCGCCAAACACGGGCATCAAATAAAACAGAAGCATCAAATTTTTGATTTCTTTGCGATCGAAAGATTCGCTCATGCTGGAATTGGGTGAAAGTAAGTAGTTCTATCGGTAATAATAGAGGTTCGGTTTGGTTTTAGTGACACAAAATGCAGAGCACCATGCAAGAAATCAGCATCCAGCCTAGTTCCGCGCAGCCCAGTTCCGCAGAGCCGAACACAAATCGGTGGTTAGGCTGGTGGAATGATTTATCAACCGCAACAAAAGCTGCCGGCATCGTTTTTGCGTTGCCCGTGATTGTCCTGAACATTTGGGCGGCATCTGCGATTTTCAATTATTTCAATTCCTTGTTGGTGATTGTGATCGCCGCATCGCTGTTAGCATTTTTGCTCAACTATCCGGTGAATCTGCTTCAAATTAAAGGCAGTAATCGAGAGAGCACTTCGATCGTGGTCTTTTTGCTATCTGTATCAATTTTACTTGGGCTGGGGGTAACCTTGGTGCCGTTGGCCTTGCAGCAGGCTCAGCAATTGATCTTGAGTTTGCCGAAGTGGATTGATTCCGGAAAGCAGCAGCTCTTGCTTTTTAATATGCAGCTCGAAGGTCTGGGATTTCCGCTCAACCTGGATACCCT
>JAYUEW010000261.1:0-3672 GCA_043739045.1 Synechococcales cyanobacterium | reverse complement strand
GTTGATAAAGCGAAACTGCAACTGGATTGGCAACCAAAATTTGACCTTATTTCTGGGCTAAGGGATTCCTTGAAGAATGACTATCTAATGTCAGGGCGTGATAAGGCTGATATCGACTTTTCCACGGACGATCAAATTATCAATGCCTAAGAAGGTATTTTAAATCTAGGGTTGTAACGATCGAGACCCGATATCCCTAAATCCCTTGTGAAAGGGGGACTATGAATTTGATTCTAGTTCTCCTTTTTTTAAGAGGGTTAGGGGGGATCTAGTCTTTTGGGAGCCACGATTCTCCTCCCCTGAAACCATTTATTTCGGGGATCACAATATTTTTGTCCGAATCAGCCAAACCCTTGCTTTACTAGAAGAAGGGATGACTAAGGGCGAGGGATTTGGCTATGACATCAGCAGTAAAGACACGTAAATTTCGACACATTTTTCTTCGGACAGGCATGACAATAGTTCTCGGCGGTGTGACTCTTGCGTCTAGAGCTGCGATTGCAACAGCCGCCATAGAACCAGAGCGACCATCGCCGTCTGGAAAGCTCCGCGTGAGCAATCGATCTGAACATCCCATCCGTCTGGCCCTGCGACTCAAAGTAGAGAAACTTCAGAGTAGCAAATACAGCGATAAGCATGGCAATAAGTACGGGGATAAGTTAGCTCAAGCCTCCTACGAAGCTCCAGCCCATTGGGACTTTTTTGCAGGGGAAGGAAGCGATCGGGGCTTGCTGATTGGGCTGCCTAACCGATCGTTAAATTTAGCCAAAGGAGACATCGTGGTAGCCTTTGCCCAAGATGGCTCTCAACGATATTGGGGACCCTTTATTGTGGGGGAGGGGAGTGGTCCGACTTGGAATGAAACCACCCAGGAATGGAAGCTAATCCTAGAGAACTAGCCTCACAGACTAATCAAGCCGAGGCCGTAGTCCGTAGTGACGATAGTTGAGATAATCCCGTAAAATCCGATCGTGATCAAAGCAAAGATTTTTCGGGATTTCCCACACATTCACAACCTTGACAGCCTTAGCATCATCCCCAGCCTTCGGAGTGCCCGTGGCCGTTGCAATGTAGATCAAACTGATCGTATGTTGTCGTTCATCCCGGTTTGGGTCAGAATAAGCGCCCAACAAATCCACCAGATCAACCTCCAAGCCGATTTCTTCCATAGCCTCGCGTTTGGCCGTTTTTTCCGCAGGTTCGCCATAGTCCATAAAGCCACCGGGAATTGCCCAGCCTAAGGGTTTAAAGTGACGCTCAATTAAAATAATGGGGCGATCGGGGCGATCGACTAGCTCAACAATAATATCCACCGCAGCATAGGGCGTTTTCAAATTCATCACTGACGCAACTCCAATTATGAGCGAGCAATTCTTTCAGTATGTAGCATCTGATCTAAGGCTCCCCAATATAAATTTCTTCCAACGAGTCATTCCCTGAGCCATATTTTCCCTAAGTTCTTGATTTTAATTCTCATCTAGTCCGCTTCAGAGTGACTTTTCGTGCGAATTATTTGTTAAAATTTACTTAAGAAACTTGCGAATCTCTAAGGAACGGAAGGCGACTATGAGTCGAACTGGGGTTTTACTGCTGAATTTGGGAGGACCAGACTCTCTAGAAGACGTTCGGCCTTTTCTGTACAACCTATTTTCCGATCCGGAGATTATTCGGTTGCCTGTACCTTGGCTGCAAAGTCCGCTCGCGTGGTTGATCTCCAGCCTGCGATATGGAAAATCTCAAGAAAATTATAAAAAGATTGGGGGTGGGTCTCCCCTACGCCGAATTACGGAGGAGCAGGCAAAAGCGCTGGGAGTGTTGCTGTGCGATCGGGGGATGGATGCAAAGATCTATGTTGGGATGCGCTACTGGCACCCCTTTACCGAAGAAGCGGTCGCATTAATCAAGCGTGACAAAGTGGATAACCTCGTGATTTTGCCGCTCTACCCACAGTTTTCCATCAGCACCAGTGGCTCTAGTTTCCGCGTTCTCGATCGTATGTGGCAAGCGGATCCAGAATTGCGGAAGATTCCCTACACTGTGATTCCGTCCTGGTATGACCATCCCGGCTATCTTTCGGCCATGTCAAGCCTGATCGCGACCCAAATCGACAGTGTTCCTAATCCTGAAAAGGCTCATGTCTTTTTCAGCGCCCACGGGGTTCCGGTCAGCTACGTCGAAGAAGCGGGGGATCCCTATCAGCGTGAGATTGAGAATTGCACCAAGCTAATCATGGAGCGCTTGGGCCGATCGAATGACTACACCTTGGCCTATCAAAGTCGTGTGGGTCCGGTGGAATGGCTGCAACCCTATACTGATGAGGCCATTAAGGAACTTGCAGCAAAAGGGATTGAAGAGCTGGTGGTCGTTCCCATTAGTTTCGTGTCTGAGCATATTGAAACCCTAGAGGAGATCGACCAAGAGTACCGGGAAATCGCGGAAGACGCGGGCATTCATGTATTTGCTCGTGTTCCTGCGCTGGATACGGATCCGACGTTTATTCAGGCACTGGGCGATTTGGTTGAAAAGGCCATCAATGATCCGCCGATTTGCTTCGGTGAAACCATTACTCCCGCCGAGAACACTAAGTTTTATCCCCAAGAACGTTGGGAATGGGGGATTACCGCATCGGCTGAGGTGTGGAATGGTCGGTTAGCCATGTTAGGCATTTTGGGCTTGATTGCTGAACTGATGGTGGGACAAGGACCACTCCATGCGATCGGGCTACTCTAGTTCCCTAGAGTCTAAATTCGTCAAAGACGCTCGATCGGTAAATTAATTTATCGATCGCTTTTAATTGGTTTTTACCCGATCGCAGCTCTAGCCGTTTCTGCAATCTTGACCAACTCGTCCAAACCGGGCACGACAATCCCTTCTGCCTGCCTCAACCAAAGCAAATATTCAATATTGCCTGCCGGACCCGTAATGGGCGACCAGGTTAAGCCTTGATAGTTCCAGCCTAGCTCTAGTCCCGCTGTCAACACCCGATCGATCGCCCAAGCCTGATCTGCCGGATTACGCACCACACCCTTTGCCCCAATCCGATCGCGCCCGACCTCAAACTGTGGCTTCACCAGTAGCAACACCTCACGGGAATTTACCAATAGCCGATGAATCGCAGGCATCACCTTCACCAACGAAATAAACGACACATCCACCACACCCAAATCTGGCCGCAGGTCTGATTCAGAATATAGGTCTTCAGTCTGAAGCGTGCGAATATTAGTCCGCTCCCGAATCACGACCCGATCGTCACTTTGCAACTTCCAAGCCACCTGCCCATAGCCCACATCCACCCCATAAATCCGGCTAGCCCCGCACTGCAACAAACAATCCGTAAAGCCTCCCGTCGAAATGCCGCCATCGAGACAAACTCGACCCGTTACGTCAATGCCAAATGTTTCCAATGCTTTAATGAGTTTCTCGCCGCCTCTTGAGACAAACCGCGATCGGGCTTTCATTTCCACGATCGCCCCGACATCCACCGCCGTCCCTACCTTATCCACCAGCGTATGATTAACTCGTACTTCCCCGGCTTGAATCAGTCGTTGGGCTTGTTGAAGCGAGTCACATAGCCCCCGATCGAAGAGCAATTCATCCAGACGTTGCTTGGCCATAGCTTAAAAGTCACGATCGGGGAACCCGCGCCTACAATTACACAGTTTTAGGATTATA
>JAYUEW010000260.1:0-15899 GCA_043739045.1 Synechococcales cyanobacterium | reverse complement strand
GTATTCAATCAGCCGTTGGACCCCGGTATAGTTTTTATCAATCATCACTCCTGACAAAAAATGACTACCATCGATCGGAAACAATGACGATCCAACATTGACCGGAACAAGTTCAATCTCAAGATCTTTCATCAGCTCAACAAAGTTATGGAATGCATCGGGAAACTCTAGTACACCACTTTCGAGGCGTTCAGAACAATCCGATCGATTAGGTTTTACATTCTTATTTAACGTGCGAATATGACCTCCCAACATCGGTTCTCGCTCAAAGACCGTGACATGATGTCCCTGACGATCGAGTAAATACGCCGTAGACATCCCACTAGCTCCACCGCCAATAAGTGCAATTCTCATGGTTAACCTTTAAATTTAAATTAGATCTAAGTTGATTAAATGGCTTATCAAATGGCTTTTAAAGTGTTTAGTCATTTCCCAAAATCAAATCACCCGACAAGTGTTGATAGAGTAATGTCCCGGTCCAGAAGGTAGGTGCAAAGCCGGGATAGCCAGAGGATGCATTGCAGAAATAGAACTGTTTGAGCGAGGTTTCATAATTCAAACGTCCTAGCCCCATATTGCGCGGCGTGAGTTTAGAACCATAGGAATTACCATTAGGACACCAACAATAGCGTTCATTCGTCGTAGGGCTGCCAGTAACATGAAACACCATATGCTTTCTAAAGTCTGGGACATAGTATTTCTCCACAACATCTAGAATTGAATCTAAAATTTCTTGTTTTTTCTGGTTGTAGGCTTTCCGATCGGTATCTCGTAGGGTCCTAAAATAGTCATAGTTTGCAACCGTCAAAAACTCAACAATTTGACAATCCTCGGGACAATCACGAGATGCATTAGTTAATAACGTTGGGGTTGTAATGGCAAAACTTGGATTTGAGAAATCATTGCGATCGTACATTTGAGCAAATGCTTCATTAAGATCTTGATGTCCTGTATGGGAAACATTCCATTTACCAAATCCATAATCTTGCAAATTCAGATCCTTGACCACACAATAGACCATATAATTTGAGGCTGAATACTCATAATCCAGTTTCCGTCGGACTGATGATGAGAACTTTTCAATACCAATCATTTTCGCCGCTCTTTGGGGATCGATATTACAAATTACCGTATCACCTGTGAATTCTTCGGTTTGATGGGTAAGACGATTTGTGGCCTGAACCCCTGTAACTGTTTTTCCCGTCAATCTAAATTGCGTGACTTCTTGGTTGAATACAAGGCTTCCTCCATTAGATTCAATCGTATCGACCAATGAATTGATCACCTGCTCAAAATGCTGGGTTGGATAAAAAGCTCCAGCTTGATAGCCCCGAAACAAGGCCACCCACGCATAAAAAGAAAGCTGATTAGGCGGCAGTAAAAAGTCCAGCCATTGCAATGCTAGTAAGGTTTGGGCGGCTTGCGGAAGCTTGAATTTGTCAAATACATCCTGAAGCGTACTATTTAAATATTGGACCGCACAAGCAACCTCACCGGAATGTTTTAGAAGTTCTAGGGGCTTGATAGGTGGCGCAAGTTTTTTAAGTCCAGCACCTGTTTTTTCGACCTCATTAACAAATTTCGTCAAACGATCGCGATCGTTGGGAAATAATGTTGATAATCGTTCAATTAGTGTTTGGGGACTAGAAGAAATGTCTAAAGCATATCCCGGCATTCGCATATGATCGAACCCATCGGGATCATATTGTTCAAACGTTACGTCTTTACTTAAGTCTAATTTTTTAAGGACACGATCGACCAGTTGCCCCAGTCCACAATCCCAAACATAATGAAATTGAGCATTGAATTTATACTTCTTAGCCATCTCGAAAGTATGACCGAAACCGCCTGGATATTCATGGGCTTCTAAAATTTGTACGGTCTTACCTGAATTCGCCATCAATGCGCCAAAGACCAATGCAGATAATCCACTGCCGACAATCAGATAATCTACTTTCATAAAAAGATTCCTGCATCAAAGCATTGTATTTATTTTGCTATTCATCGACTTTTCACAATATGTCTTACTTGTTCTAGCCACCTTCATTCATATGCTTACAACCATACTAAGTTGCTATAATTAATTTTGAATAACGATCGTTTGATTACGATACAAGTTGTGATTTTATTTAGCGACGTAAATAGTCTCGACTATACGTAAGATATACATCGGGCGCATCTTCGTACGTTAGACCTGAATTATCCGGTTCATCAGTTTATCTGGTTCATGAGTCACGAAGTTCATGAGCCACGAGTATCACAGCGGCTATGATACGTTGCCCCATCCGTGATACCATCCATTTTGAATTCTGCTTGTTCAAATTACTACGCAATCGTTCATGCTCCTATCTTCTCCCCGCCGAACCAAAATCGTCGCTACGATCGGACCCGCGACTAGTACTCCAGAGGTGCTGCGAGAATTGATACAAGCGGGTGCAACCACGCTGCGACTGAATTTCTCCCATGGAACGCACGACGATCATCTCAAGAGCATTCGGCTGATTCGGCAAATTTCCAATGAGTTGAACTATCCTGTAGCTATTTTACAGGATTTACAGGGTCCAAAAATCCGTCTCGGTAAGTTTGAAACAGGGAGCATCATCGTTGCAAAGGGCGATCCATTCATCTTGACCAGTGCAAAAGTCGCAGGGACTCAGACCATGAGTTCTATCACCTATGAGCCATTGGCCCAAGAGGTTCCAGCGGGTTCGGTGATTTTGTTGGATGACGGTAAAGTTGAAATGGTGGTGGAGTCGGTCGATAAGGCGGCGGGTGAGTTGCATTGTCGTGTGGTGGTGGGCGGCCCACTGTCGAATAGTAAAGGAGTTAATTTTCCGGGCGTGTGTCTATCGATTAAGGCGCTGACGGATAAAGACCGTGAAGATTTGGTGTTTGGGCTGGATCATGGAGTCGATTGGGTCGCCCTGAGCTTTGTACGAAACCCTGATGATGTTCGGGAAATCAAGGATTTGATCGCCAGTGCGGGTAAAAATACTCCGGTGATTGTGAAAATTGAGAAGCATGAAGCCATGGAGCAGATGGAAGAAATTCTCAGGCTGTCTGATGGTGTAATGGTGGCACGGGGCGATCTGGGCGTGGAGCTTCCGGCGGAAGATGTGCCAATTTTGCAAAAGCGTTTAATTGCGGCAGCCAATCGTTTGGGCATCCCAATTATTACGGCGACTCAGATGCTCGATAGTATGGTGAGCAATCCCCGTCCGACTCGGGCTGAGGTTTCGGACATTGCTAATGCGATTTTGGACGGCACTGATGCGGTGATGCTATCGAACGAGACAGCAGTTGGGAAGTTTCCAGTGGAAGCAGTGGCGATGATGGCCACGATCGCAATCCGCACTGAAAAGGAAAAGCTGGGTCGTAATCCGGAAGAAAGCAGCCGATCGATTCCCAATGCCATCAGTAAAGCCGTTGGAAATATTGCGGAACAAATTGGCGCTTCGGCGATCATGACCTTAACAAAAACGGGATCAACGGCGCGGAATGTGTCGAAATTTAGGCCCACCCTTCCCGTGATTGCAATTACACCCCATGTGGATGTAGCGCGGCAGTTGCAGATGGTGTGGGGCGTGAAGCCAATGCTAATGTTGGATTTGGATACGACTTGGGAGACTTTCAGTGCAGCATTGAATTTGGCCCAAGAGAAGAAACTAGTCGCACCGGGAGACTTAGTGGTGTTGACAGCGGGAACATTACAAGGGGTTTCAGGTTCGACGGACTTGTTGAAGGTGGAAGTGGTCACAGCCATCCGAGGTAAGGGAGTTGGGTTTGGTGAGGGTTCGGTGAGTGGTCGAGTCCGGATTGTAAAAGGTGATGATGACCTGTCGCAGTTTGGGCAAAACGAGATTTTAGTGGTTCAATCAACGTCCGCCAAATATGTAGATGCGATTAAAAAAGCGAAGGGTGTGATTACTGAAGATGGAAATGTGATGGGCCATGCTGTGACGATCGGAATGCGGCTTGATGTGCCTGTGATTGTAGGAGTGACGGATGCGATGACAGTGATTCGAGATGGGGAAATTGTAACAATGGATTTGGAGCGGGGGGTTGTCTATTCAGGTAGCCATCCTTCGTCCCACGATCGTGGGGATGAGTAGTTGATTAGATACGCGCTTTGACTGTTGTTTTGAATAACATTTTTAGGAATTATGACGACTTATTACTACGTGGTCGCGAGCGATCGTTTTTTGTTTGTGGAGGAGCCGACGGATGAGGTGATCAAGGAACGGATTCGCAATTACCAAGAGAATGAAAAGGAGATTGATTTTTGGGTTGTGAAGCAGCCGAGCTTTTTAGAGTTGCCCGAACTGTCTGCCATCAAATCACAGGTTCCAACGCCTGCGGCTGCGATCGTATCGACCAATAAGTCTTTTATTACCTGGCTTAAGTTACGGCTAGAGTTTGTGCTGGTCGGTGAATTTGAAGCCGCTGACGTGACGAGGGCGATCGCATCAGGCGTGACTGTTGAATAATATTTTTTAACTAGAGGCTGGCGTGATGATGAAGCGACTTTTAATGATGACCGTTTTGGCTTTATCTGGTGTTCCTGAAGCGATCGCACAGCCTGTGGGAATTCCGGCGCCTGGAAACGGGATCATCGGGGATTGTCAACCGCCCAGTGCTACCGAGTTTTTATTATTTGCAACGGCTCGAACCCCGGCAGCTCAAGCGCTGCTCCGATCGAAAGCGCCGACAGATTCGACCACGACAGTTTGTCGGTATCAGGGGGAAACGGTGATGCGAGTGGCTGGTTTTGCGAGTGAACCATCGGCAGCAGCATGGGGACAGTATTTAATCCGAGCAACGGGAATTCCGACCACGATCGTCCGTCCGGTTCCTAAAGCTCTCGCTCCGGTTGTTACTCCAGTGCCGATCGGAGCCGTAACGACCACTGTTGCTCCAAAAGCAGGTAGTCTTGGCAATGGTAGCCTCGGTAATGGTAGTGTCGGGAAGCGGTTTAGCCCTGGAGTTTATAAGCCTCAAGCCTTAAGTTCGGGTTATGTGGTCTTAGTGAACTATAACAATCGGCCTGATGTGGCAGTGCAGTTGGGTCAAGTATTGAGTCAGGATGTAGGTGTGGCGGTGTATGGTGAGCGGCCTTATTTATTTGTTATGCAGACGGGCGAGATGACAGCAGCAAATGCGGTGGTGAAGCTGTTGAGCGATCGGGGCTTCTTGGCATTGCAGGTTGAGGCTAAGTCAGTGATGCTGTTGAGACCCATCGAAAAGCAGTAGGAGACTCTTGAGATTTGGGGTTGTCCGCACAAATTTCCAACTAGTCATAATGGTATTGCCGAACCCCACTTAAAAGGAGGCTCGGGATTAATGCGATCGGTGATTTACTCCACAGTCACAGATTTCGCCAGATTTCGAGGTTGATCTACATCAAGACCCCGACGGGCGGCAATATGATAGGACAATAATTGCATGGGAATGACCGTAACAATAGGTGACAAAATCTCATCCACATAGGGCACCGGAATCAAGGTATCAAAGGTCTCCGCCGCTTCCACTTCATCCATCGGTGTAATTCCAATCAACCGAGCATCTCGGGCACGCGCTTCTTGAGCATTGGACAATACTTTTTCAAAGACTGGACCGGGCATCGCGATCGTCACCACTGGAACCTTAGAATCCAGCAGCGCGATCGGACCATGTTTCATTTCGCCAGCAGGATACCCTTCGGCATGGATGTAACTGATTTCCTTGAGTTTCAGCGCACCTTCGAGGGCGATCGGAAAATTAATTCCGCGACCGAGGAAGATGAAATCTTGAGTATCGACAAAATCGTGGGCGAGTTCTTCAATGTAGCGCTCTTGACTTTCTAAAACACTTTCAACTTGTGCTGGAAGTTGTCGTAGTCCATCCATCATTTTTTCAATTGCCTCGATCGTCATCGTTTTACGACGATAGGACAAATCCAAAGATAGGAAATAGAATGCCATCAATTGAGCCACAAATGTCTTAGTTGCAGCCACTCCAATTTCAATTCCAGCTTGAGTATCAATTACCCGATCGACCAACTCACCCAGACTACTTTCAGCTCGATTTGTAATCCCCAAAAGTCGCGATCGTAATGGACCAGTTTCATCTTTACGACGTTTTTTATCCATTTCTAACGCGGCTAAAGTATCCGCCGTTTCCCCGGATTGGGTCACACCAATTAATAGATTATTCGGAATCATCGGCGGCGGCGAATAGCGAAATTCAGAGGCATATTGAACGGCTGTCGGTAGTTGCGCGAGTTGTTCTAATAAATATTTGCCCACCAAACTCGCGTGCCAACTGGTGCCACAGGAAACAATCTGAATTTGATTAATATCAGCATAGAACTCATCTGGAATACCCAATCGAATCGGAGAAATTCCTAATTCTGGAGTCCAATCGGGCACAAGATACGTTTCTAAACAAGTCCGAACGACACCCGGTTGCTCATAGATTTCCTTGAGCATGTAGTGTCGGAAGCCCTGTTTTTCCACCATTACAGGATTCCAATTCAATGTGCGTGGGGTTTTCCGTTGGCGAATTCCTTCAAAGTTATACACTTCCACCCCCATACGCGTCATACGAGCAATTTCGCCATTTTCCAGCGGCAAAACCGCCCGAGTATAGGCCACGATCGCAGGCGTATCAGAGGCACAATAGTATTCGCCTTGCCCGAAACCAATGACGAGGGGCGCTTGTTGACGAGCCACAATGAGTTCATCGGGGAAATCTGCCGAAATAACTGCAATAGCAAATGCACCTTGCAATTCATTCACGGCTTGACGAACCGCTTCGAGCAATAGGGAAGCCTCATCGGTTTTGTTGTTAGGTGAATTGGCTTTAAGGGCGATTAGTTTTTGAGAAATCAGATGGGGAATCGTTTCGGTATCAGTTTGCGATCGGAATTCACAGCCTTTTGCTTTCAACTCTTCCCGAAGTTCTCGGTAATTCTCAATGATGCCATTTTGAACCACAGCAATCCGGCCCTCTGTATCCCGGTGGGGATGGGCATTGTATTCTTCGGGTTTGCCGTGAGTTGCCCAGCGAGTATGGCCAATACCCAAGGGTGCGGGATTGTCTTCACCATCGAGTTTTTCTTGAAGATTGTTAAGCTTACCTTTCGCCCGAACGCAGTGAACCTGATCATTTAGAATAGTTGCAATTCCGGCGGAGTCGTAGCCTCGATACTCTAGCTTCCGTAACCCTTCCAGCAAAATCCCACTGGCTGCTTTCGTCCCGATATATCCTACGATTCCGCACATAAATTCTTCCTTCTTTCAACACAATGAGAGACTGTCCGATCGGTGGTGTTCCGATCGGTCTTTATTATACGAGATTAAAATTTAACGACCTCTATTAACTAGATTCTCTACTTTGATTTGGTAAATTAGCCCTAAACAATTGATGATTAATCCTGTGGGGCCTGTAACAACGGTAATTGTTCACCACAGCGCTTACAAAATTTTGCATCCCCATCATGGGCGACCCATCCGCAGGACGGACAGACCAGCGCCACTTGTCCCTCTGTTTTTACTAACTGTCGAATGAGGTCGCCCAACTGCCAAGGAATCAACACCACACCCGTCAAAATTGCCACTACCGTTAATCCTCGCCCCAATTGTGACTTCGGCGTAATATCTCCAAAGCCCGCTGTCGTTACTGTTGAGACACAAAAATAGATCGCATCTAAAAACGTTCCAAAGCCGGGATTAGTGGGATGTTCGACTTCATAGATCAGGCCCGCAAATACAAAAATAATTGAGACTAATGTAAAAATAATCCGGGCGAAAATTGCGGCATCTTCCCCAGTCACATATCCAAAAATCGTCCGCCCACCTAAAAAACGGACCAATTTCAAAATCCGAAACCATCGTAAAATTCGCAGAAAACCGACATTTCCAAACCCCAAAAGCGATGGCAAAATTGCGACTAAATCAATGATTGAAAATAGACTAAATACATACTTAACTCGGGTCTCTGCACACCAAAATCGCAGTAAGTATTCTAAGGTGAATACTATCAATATTCCCCGATCGAACATCGCTAATCCTGATTGAACCGCTTCTCCAACGGCATAACTTTGTAATACAAAAATAGCCGAGGACACCACCACAAGCCCCGCCAATCCGATCGTCAAGGCCCGTCCGATGGGGGTCTCAATATCATCAAAATAAAATGCCAGTCGCGATCGCAATTCCTCCAAACCAAACCTCCTAGAATTTGAACTCTGTGCCTTGGTCAAAACTACAGGTAACCATTGATCAAGTACCACGAGATCGCAGCAATCTAACCAAATCTTTCCCGATCGCTATGGAAACCGAAACGATCGGGTCATAATAGAAAACGCCATTTCAGAGCAGACTCATGCCCGGTTGGAAAATCTCAACAGAATTCAGCATCTCCGCCGCCCACGTTATCAAGGACTATGACGGACCTTGCGGACGAATGCATGGTCACAACTACATCATCCGAATCGAAGCCAAAAGCGATCGGCTTCACAGTTCCCAATATTGCCCAAATCCCGTCATGGTAGCCGACTATCGCACCTTGAAATGGGCCAAAAAAGATGTCAGCAAAGGTGGCTTAGACCATTGCATCCTCAATGAAGTCATGCCGCCCGAATACGAAACCACAGCCGAAATGATCGCCCAATACATCTACGATAAAACCAAAGCAATGCTCCCCGATGACATTTCCCTCACGATCGCCATCTCCGAATCCCCCAACGCCTGGGCCTACTATGGTGATGATTACTGCTAACTACTGATAACTGCTACTGCCAATACTGCCAACCACTACGGTGATGACTCTCCAGCAACTCTAAATGAATCCCCCAACTCCCATTCTCAATTCGCCCATTCTCAATTCTCCAGTCCTGCCGATCGTCGAAACCTTCCACTCAGTGCAAGGCGAAGGCGCATGGAGTGGCACTAACGCCTATTTCATTCGGCTGGCACTTTGCGATGTTGGCTGTCCTTGGTGCGATACCAAAATTTCTTGGAGTGATAAAAATCATCCAAAGATTTCAATAGCCCAACTCACCGACCAAGCCAAAGCCGTCAATCCTCAATTCGTGGTGATTACGGGCGGTGAACCCTTGATTCATAATCTAAGCGACCTGACCAATGCACTCAAAGCAGTCAATTTACGCACTCATCTTGAAACATCCGGCTCCCATTCTTACAGCGGAATCTTTGATTGGATTACCCTCTCCCCCAAGCCCTTTAAACCACCGATCGGAGACATTTACGATCGGGCCGACGAACTTAAAATTATTATCTCAACTGCTAACGATTTCCTCTGGGCCGAAGCACAATCCAAACTGACCAACCCGATCGCCCTCCGCTATCTTCAAGCTGAATGGAACACCCACGACAGTCAAGCCCTTATCTTTGATTACGTACTCAAAAATCCCCAATGGCGCATCAGCCTCCAAACTCACAAACTGCTGGGCGTTCAGTAGGCTTAATGTTCAGTGAGCTATAACCTAAACTCTATTAACTGAACTAAAGCTATAAGCTAGCTTAATGATTTTATTCAGATATTCCAACATTTACGTATCGCAACATAGGCGACAAGATGGTGATAATGGAATAACAACACGATCGAAGTTCAGTCGAAGTTTAGTCAGTCGAAATTCAATTAGCCGTTTAGAGAGGTCAGTCCCATGGTGTCATCCGTCGCAGCTCCAAAAAAAACCGCTCCAAAAAAACGTCTCACCCTTCAGCACTCAGTTATTGCCACCGATACCACTGTCATCCGATCGTTGGACTGGGATCGCGATCGGTTCGATATTGAGTTCGCAATTCAAAATGGCACCACCTACAACTCATTTTTGATTCGCGGTGAAAAGACGGCCCTGATTGATACCTCCCACGCAAAATTCAAAGACCTATACCTTGCCACCCTCACGGGCCTGATTGACCCTAAAGACATTGACTATTTGATTATCAGTCACACCGAACCTGACCACAGTGGCCTAGTCAAAGACTTACTCGCGCTCAATCCCGACATCATTATTGTTGGGGCCAAAGTTGCCCTGCAATTTCTAGATGACTTAGTGCATCAGCCATACACCAAAAAAATGGTCAAAAGCGGCGAAAAACTCGACCTCGGTAAAGGCCATGTTCTAGAGTTTATCTCCGCTCCCAATCTCCATTGGCCAGACACCATCTTTACCTACGATTGTGCAACACAGCATCTGTTCACCTGCGATGCCTTTGGGATGCACTACTGCGACGACCATACCTACGACGAAGATCTGGACCTGATTTCTGCGGATTACAAAATTTACTATGATTGCTTGATGGGGCCAAATGCCAAGTCCGTTTTAGGTGCAATCAAACGGATGAATGATTTGCCAGGAGTGACGACGATCGCCACAGGTCACGGCCCATTAATCCATCATCACCTCGAAGAATTGGTGGGGCGTTATCAGACTTGGAGCAACGAAAAAGCGAAGGCGGCTAAAAATGTTGCGCTGTTCTACGTCGCTGAGTATGGGGATGCAGACCAGCTTTCGGGCTACTTGTCTAATGGTGTCCTGAAGACCGATGTTCTGGTTGAGTCTTTGGATCTGGCTACCACGGAACTTAGCGAAATCCGTCATGCGGTCGAACTCGCCAACGGGATTGTCCTCATCATGCCACCCCAAGGTAACGATGCTATTTCGATCGCCATCAGCACTATCGTCGCGGCATCTAACAGTAAACAATCCTATGGCCTATGCGAATCCGGTGGTGATAATGATGAACCCGTTGCAACCCTGCGGGCACGCTTCCAAGATGCTGGACTGCACGAGAGTTTTCCGCCCATCAAGCTCACCAATGGCAGCAGCACCGCAGTTTACAATCTCTGTGAGGAATCGGGAACTGACATCGGCCAATGGTTAACCCGCGATCGGGCTGTTCAGCAAATGAAGTCCTTGGACCATGATTTAGACAAAGCACTCGGACGACTCAGCGGTGGACTTTATATTGTCACGGCACAGAAAGGCGAGAATCGGGGTGCTATGCTTGCCTCTTGGGTTTCTCAAGCTAGCTTCAAGCCCTTGGGGTTAACGATCGCAGTTGCAAAAGATCGGGCGATCGAATCTTTGATGCGAGTGGGAGATAGCTTTATACTAAATGTGTTGGAAGAAAATAATTATCAGCCATTGATGAAGCATTTTCTAAAGCGATTTGGTCCAGGAAACGATCGGTTTGAAGGGATCGATATTCAACCTGCTCAAAATGGATCACCCATTCTAAATGATGCGCTGGCGTATCTTGAATGTGAAGTCAAAACCCGGATGGACTGTAGCGATCATTGGTTAGTATATGCAACAGTTTCGATCGGTCGTGTGGCCAAATCCGACAGCCGTACTGCTGTTCATCATCGTAAGGTTGGGAATCATTATTAATTCTTGGGAGATCCCCCTAGCCCCCTTGGTAAGGGGGGACATGAGCCGGAAGTTTCTCATAGTTCCCGGTTTTTCTCATAGTCTTGCTTAATCTCATAGTCCCCCTTACCAAGGGGGATTTAGGGGGATCGAATCCCTGACAAAATCGATCGGCGACTCAAACAGCTCTACAGGAAGGAAATTTATGACCACCACCACAACCCGTCCCCGTGACGTTCAAGTCGCCGAAATTGCCAAAGACACGACCATTATCCGATCGCGCATTTGGGATCAACTCCGTTTTGAAGCTGAATACTCAAAGGGCAAAGGCACAACGGTCAATAGCTATCTAATCCAAGCCCGCGAAGTTGCCCTAATAGACCTGCCCGGTGGCTCATTTACCGATGTCTTCATTGAAGATCTTGAACAACATGAGTATTACCAACAAATTGACTATATTATTCTCAACCACATCAACCCCAACCGCCTCGAAACCCTAAAAGTTCTTCTGCCCCTAGCTTACCGCGCCAAAATTGTCTGCTCACGACCAGCGGCCAACACCCTGAAAGCCGCATTCCCCGATCAAGAACTCCCCATTCTCACCGTCCGCGCTGGTGATTTGCTGGATCTTGGTGAAGGTCACGAGCTGAAATTCATCACCCAACCTACACCCCGCCATCCCGATGGCCTTTGTGTTTACGATCCACAAACCAAAATTCTTTTTTCAGACAAGCTCTTTGGCTCTCATGTTTGCGGTGATGAGATTTTTGATGAAAACTGGAAAGCGCTTCAAGACGATCGCAGCTATTACTTTGACAATATCCACGCCAGCCAATCCAAACAAGTCGAAGACGTTCTGAGTAAACTTGACCTGTACAGTCTTAAAATCCTCGCTCCTGGCCACGGCCCTCTGGTTCGCTATAGTGTTAGTCGTCTGCTAATGGATTACCGCGATTGGTGCAATGACCAAACCCAAAAGACGCTCACTGCCGTCCTGCTTTATACTTCTGCCTATGGCAACACCGGATTGATGGCCAATGCGATCGCTACTGGACTCAGTGCCAACGATATCCAAGTCACCGCCATAAATTGCGAAGTCACGCCCCCCGAAGAAATTACGGAAGCAATAGAAGCCTGTGACGGATTCATCATTGGGTCTCCCACTCTAGCGGGACATGCTCCAACCCAAATTCAAACTGCCCTCGGCCTGATTCTTTCCAGTGCGTCTAAAACCAAGCTCGCTGGCGTTTTTGGCTCCTATGGTTGGGGGGGGGAAGCGGTCGATATTCTGGAATCAAAATTGCTCAATGCAGGTTATCCGCTTGGGTTTGAAACATTGCGCTGCAAATTCACACCCACTGAAGACGTTCTGAAAAATTGCACCGCCGCCGGGTCTGAGTTTGCTAAAGCTCTGCGCAAAACCCAAAAAGCCCGCGCTCCTATCCAAAGTTTCGGAACTGAAGCCACTAGCGATCGGACTGAACTGGCGATGGGCCGCATCATTGGCTCTCTTTGCGTTGTCACTCTTCAACGCGGCGATACCCAAGCTGCAATCCTGACCTCTTGGGTTTCTCAAGCAACATTCACGCCACCCGGCATCACGATTGCGATCGCTAAAGACACGGCTGAAAACACCTTGGATCATAGCGGCGATCAATTTGTCCTCAATATTCTCCGCGATGGCAAAAATCTACGTCGTCACTTCCAAAAAGTCAGCGCCACAGGTCAAAATCCGTTCCAGGATGTCGAAATCGATCGATCGCGTAGCGGTAACCCAATCCTAAAAGAAGCACTTTCCTATTTAGAATGCACGGTCCAATCTCGGATGGATTGCGGCGATCATTGGTTGATTTATGCGATCGTCAACACTGGAAAAGTCTTGGAAATCAACGGCACCACAGCAGTTCTTCACCGCAAATCCGGCAGCGCCTACTAATCTCTAGCCGACTAATCGGCAACAGAAGGAAGCAGTTAGTTGATTAGTTTATAGCCACCAAATAAAGCGGAAAATCCAATCAAAAAATCCCATAGAGAAGTGGGACGAATCACAATTCCACCACTCATAAATATAAGGGCAATTGCACCACCGATTAAAATCCAAGCCCGGTTACGATCGCTGCGTCCACCATTGAATAACATCCACAGTCCGGCTAGAAACAAAATGACAGATCCGGCTGCTAGAATAGTCTGCCACCAGTAGTAAGCAGTTCGGGTTGTAAACAAAATCCCCTGACTTAACCAATAAATTCCAATTATTATTAATCCCAGCCCTAGTAGCTTACTTACAAGTCCTTTCATCGGCCTGTTCTCCGTTAATTTTAATTTTTAATTTCTGCAATATTTTAATGCTTAAAACACTACCTATTCTCGCTAGTCCGATCGCTTCCTACTCACCCCTATCCTAGGGAAATTCAAGAAAAAGTCCTGACCATAATATGCCCAGGACTTCTCAATTAGAACCGATCGTCAGCTCTTCAACAATTCAAATTAAGCATTAGTGTTCTTAATGTTTGGAAGCTGAACTTTAGTCGCTAATCCAACAGCTTTCAAGAACTTAATCACCATCCAAGTCATATCCACTTCCCACCATTCCAGTCCATGACGAGCAGAATATTGGAATGCATGGTGATTGTTATGCCAGCCTTCGCCATAGGTCAACAGCGCAGCCCACCAACAGTTAGTGGAGTTGTCGCCAGACTCATGGGAACGGTAGCCAAACTTGTGGGTGGCGCTGTTCACAAGCCAAGTGCAGTGATACACAATCACCAGACGAGCGAAGATGCCCCAGAACACAAAAGACCAGCCGAGGTTTCCACCTACGTCGCCTGTGCTGTAACGAGTCCCGATCGCATATAGCAACACACCCAACGCCACTTGCATGGGGAAGAAGAACTGGTCAAAGAAACGATACACAGGATCGTTGGCGATGTCCTTAGTGAATTTCGGAACTTCTTTCAGTGCAGGCACCTCGTATAGCATCCAACCGATGTGGCTCCACCAGAATCCCTTAGTCGAATTGTGGTGATCGCTCGGCTGATCTGAAAAACGGTGGTGGTGACGATGCAAGCCAATCCACCAAATCGGACCGCCCTGCATGGCCATCGTGCCGCAGAAAACAAAGAAATACTCTAACCATTTTGGAACTTGGAAGCTACGATGTGCTACCAATCGGTGCCATCCCAGCGTAATCCCAAGTCCACCCGTAATCCAGTGCAAAACAAGCGCTAGTCCCACACCCTGCCAGCTAAAAAACTGTGGCAGCAGCGCCATCAATGCGCCGATGTGAAGCAGGCCGATCACAGTACCGAAGTACCATGACACACGGAGTTTATTTTCAGTTGCGATAGTCATTCCTGGAATCTCATGAAGAAACTTAGCCCAATCTGCGCGACAATAAGCTCCGCGATCGTTGTACGCCATCACTTGATGGACCCTGTTAGTGCATCAATTAATAACAAATGCATAGGAACAAGTTAATGAACAGTACAGAACTGATTCAGCAAGCAGAAGAAGCATTGTTACAGATTTTTTACGAAATCGATGCGCAGGTCAAGCACAATCTTCAAAGAGTTTTGACGGCTTTCCGCACTCACCGAGTTGGAACCCACCATTTTGCAGGGGTTTCGGGCTATGGACATGGCGATTTGGGACGCGAAATCTTGGACAAAGTTTTCTCAGAAATCGTCGGAGCAGAGTCCGCAGCGGTCCGGGTCCAGTTTGTCTCAGGGACTCATGCGATCGCCTCTTGCTTTTACGGAATCTTGCGACCCGGTGACGAACTACTTTCCGTTGTGGGTGCGCCCTATGACACGTTGGAAGAAGTGATCGGCACAAGGGGCACAGGTCAAGGTTCGCTAGCGGAGTTTGGCATTACCTATCGCCAATTGGACCTAACTTCTGACGGAAAAATAGATTGGGAAGCGCTGAAAACCGCTGTGAGACTGGAAACTAAGATGGTAACGATCCAACGATCGTGCGGTTATGCATGGCGATCGAGCTTGTCCATTGCGGAAATTGAAGAAATTTGTAGAATTGTTCATGGTCAGAACCCCGATACCGTGTGCTTTGTAGATAATTGTTACGGAGAATTTATAGAGCGCCAAGAGCCGACGATGGTGGGTGCAGACTTGATGGCCGGGTCTCTGATTAAAAATCCAGGGGGGACTATTGTAACCGCAGGCGGGTATGTGGCGGGGCGGGCTGATTTGGTAGAAAAAGCCTGTTGTCGGTTGACGGCTCCTGGCATCGGAAGCCATGGTGGAGCGACGTTTGACCAGAATCGATTGCTGTATCAGGGGTTGTTTTTAGCGCCGCAGATGGTGGGTGAGGCGATGAAGGGAAATCACTTGACGGCCTATGTTTTTGACAAGATCGGATATCCCGTTAATCCTGCGCCTTTTGAGCCTCGGCGAGATGTGATTCAGGCCATCAAACTGGGAGATCCGAAAAAAGTGATCGCCTTCTGTAAAGCTGTGCAGGAATGGTCGCCGATCGGTTCTTATCTAGAACCTGTCCCAGC
>JAYUEW010000259.1:0-14200 GCA_043739045.1 Synechococcales cyanobacterium | reverse complement strand
GGCAAACAGATTACCGCTCCCGGTCCCGATCGGATGATGGTCTTTCAAAACTATTCATTACTGCCTTGGCTCACGGTGCGTCAAAACATCGCTCTAGCGGTAGATAAGGTCATGACAGACCTACCTGCTGATGAGCGCAAAGAAATTATTGAAAAGCATATTGATTTAGTGGGTCTTCGCCCTGCTGCTGAAAAACGTCCTAGTCAACTTTCTGGCGGCATGAAACAGCGGACTGCAATCGCTCGTGCTTTGGCAATTCGGCCTAAGGTCTTGTTGCTGGATGAACCTTTCGGCGCGCTGGATGCCTTGACGCGTGGGAATTTGCAAGAACAATTGATGGCCATTTGCGAAGAATACAAAACAACTTGTGTCATGGTGACCCATGATGTTGATGAAGCCCTATTGCTGAGTGATCGCGTCATTATGTTGACCAACGGACCCGAAGCCCACATTGGTCAAATCCTTAACGTCGAATTTACGCGGCCTCGGAAGCGCATGGAGGTTGTCAATGACCCCAAATATTACGTGAACCGGGGCGAAATTATCACCTTTCTTAACCAACAAAAACGCGATAAGCGTCGTAAACGGAAGGCTGAGGTCGAGAAAGTAGCCGTCCCTGCGACCGCAGCCGTCCGGGTTGTCGAAAAATCAGTGGTCACCCTAGGCTATGTGCCCACCACCGATGCGGCACCGCTGATTGTGGCAAAAGAAAAAGGATTTTTTGCAAAACATGGCCTAACCCAAGTCGAACTCATCGCCGATTCAAGCTGGCAGACTATCGCCGACGGTCTCGCTAATCAACGTCTCGACTGCGCGCAGCTTTTGGCTGGAATGCCTTTGTCCATGACCATTGGAGTCGATCGTAGACGGCCCACACCTATCGTCACCGCCATGGTCCTAGCCCGCAACGGGAACGCCATCACCTTAAGTAAAAAGCTCTACGACGATGGGGTTCGGGATTTAAAAGGACTTAAAGAAGCGATCGAAGCAACTCCTGAACTGCCTCATAGTTTTGGTCTAGTCGATAATGTCTCTATGGGCAGCCTCTTGACGCGGTATTGGCTAGCATCTGGCGGCATCGATCCCGACCAAGATATCTCCATCTCGCTGATGAGTTCGGCAGAAATGAAAAACCAACTTTCCAAAGGATTCATTGATGGCTACCTTGCCTCCGAACCTTGGAACAGCGCCGCTGTAAAAGACAATACAGGCTTCGTCGTTGCTACTGATTTAGAGATTTGGGACGGCCATCAAAATAAAGTCTTGGGCGTTCGCGAGAATTGGGCACAGGAGAATCCAAAGACTCACGTTGCCTTAATCAAAGCCTTAATTGAAGCCTGTGAATACTGTGACGATCGTCGTAACCGCGAAGAAATTGTCCAAATGCTCGCGAGACCAGACTATCTAAATTTACCTGCCGCCCAACTGCGTCCCGGCTTCATCGAACCCTTCCAACGCAACCAGGATCAAGCCCCGGAACTCTTGCTACGATTCAATCAATATTATGTCGAACAATCCACCTGTCCCCGCCGATCGGAAGCGGTCTGGATCCTCACTCAAATGGCACGCTGGGGCATCACACCTTTCCCAAGAAACTGGGTCGAACTCCTAGAACGAGTTTACTCCCGAGAGATTTATGGAAAAGCCGCTCGGGAACTCGGATTACAGGATGGTGTAGACGATCACACCTTAGTCAAACTCTTTGATGGCGTTGTCTTCAACCCTGACGATCCCCTCAGTTACCTGGATAGCCTGACTATTCACCGCGAAATTTGTATTGAAGAAATTGCGATCGATGAACCCGTCTTAAAACGGACCTCTCGCTCCCTAAAAACCGCCGCTTAAATTCATGTATTCTCAATTCACCATCCTTCATTCCCAACCCATCCATGCAAACCTTGACTACCCCGATCGAAGTGACAGAGAAAACGACGGATAAACCTTTTTTAGTGATCGATCAAGTTAGTAAAGTCTATCCGACGAAAACAGGCGACTACACTGTTCTTGATGGCATCGACCTAAGCGTAAAAGAAGGCGAATTCGTCTGCGTAATCGGTCATTCGGGGTGCGGTAAATCCACCTTACTCGATATGGTTTCTGGCTTTAACACGCCGACTAGTGGCCAAGTTTTACTGAATGGCAAAGCGATTACTACCCCCGGTCCCGATCGGATGGTGGTCTTCCAAAATTATTGTCTGCTGCCTTGGAAAACAGTTTACGAAAATGTTCACTTGGCCGTTAGCTCGGTTTTTCCTGAAAAAAGTAAAGCAGAACAAGATGAAATTGTTCGGGCAAACTTGCATATGGTGGGTCTGGATGAGGCGATCGATAAAAAGCCTGGTCAGATCTCGGGTGGGATGAAACAACGAGTTTCGATCGCCCGTGCACTTTCCATTCGACCTGAGATTCTAATTCTTGATGAACCCTTTGGCGCATTGGATGCCATTACTAAAGAAGAACTTCAAGAAGAATTACTAGACATTTGGGAAGAACATCGCATCACTGTGATGATGATTACCCACGACATTGACGAAGCGCTTTTCCTGTGCGATCGGCTGGTGATGATGAGCAATGGACCGTCAGCAAAAATTGGCGAAATCTTAGAGATCCCCTTCGATCGTCCTCGCGATCGGGCTGTGGTCATGGAAGACCCACGCTATATTAAATTGCGAAATCAAGCTCTAGATTTCCTTTACAACCGTTTTGCACACCACGAAGACTAAAAGAGTATTCAAATTCGATCGATTCTTTTAGTCATAGAAAGCAGTAATTCCATACTTTGGAGTTGCTGTTTTTTATTTTGATATTCAACCCGATCGGTCCTATTTTGCAGCCTTATAGCGGCGGCCATCTTGATTAGGACATAGACTAGAGGAAATAACGTTCCCCCGAGGTAATCATGGCTAAAGCCTACAGCTACGATTTCTGTCAGAAGGTGATTGAGTCAATTGAACTCGATGGCTTCAAGAAACAAGACACCAGTGAGATGTTCAATATTAGTCGGAATACCATTAACCTCTGGTTTCAGCAGAAAGCGGCGATCGGTGATTTCCAAGCCAAGACGCGGCCCGCCAAGACGCATGGTGAGAAAATTACGGACTGGACTAGGTTTCGGGCTTTTGTCAAGGAGCATCACGACAAAACCCAAGCCGAGATGCCTGAGTTATGGGACGGACCGATTAGCGCTCGGACAATTTCACGGGCATTGGCGAAGATCGGGTTAACCCGTAAAAAAAACCTACGGTTACCGCCAATGCAATGAAACGCAACGGGAAACATTCCGCCAGTTGCTCGGCGACCCCAAAGCCCCGCACACAACCTACGTGGATGAATCGGGAATGGATGAGCGGGACGACTATGGGTATGGCTGGTCCCCTAGTGGTGAGCGAATTTATGCCCTGAATTCGGGTCAATGTCTGGGCTGAGTAAATATGATTGCAGGCTATCGGAACCAGCAATTAATTGCTCCCTTCACAATCACTGGAGCGTGTAACTGAGTCGTGTTTGAAATCTGGCTAGAGACTTGCCTGATTCCCACATTACGGGCCGGGGACTGGGAGGTAATCGACAATGCTACCTTTCATCATGGGGGTCGGATTGCTGAACTCATTGACGCGGCTGGTTGCAAAGTCATCTACCTACCGCCCTATTCGCCCGACTTAAATCGGATTGAAAAATGCTGGGCTTGGTTAAAGAACCGCATCCGTAAACAGTTATGCAACTCGGATGATTTGCGTCACGCCATGGAGACCGTCCTTAAACAATCGACCTCCTAACACGGCTGGCCGTAGCGATAATAGTCCGATCGCTTTTGGCTGTTGTTTTTTAATGGTATTGATCAAGTCAGCGAGTGCTTTGTCGTCGATTGGGTAGCGTTCTAGGGCTTATAGATCCGATTCATTGATTGGGAGCGGTTCCCCACAGTGCGGTGTGATGAAGGATTATTTTGAGGAGGGGGGATAGGCCACGGGTACGAAGTCCGAAAAAGGGAGTGTAGATCAGATTTTCTGATGTAGTCTGCCCGATTCCGGAAAAAGCTTGAGATTGACTCTCTCATACTTTGTCAGGAACGATCGCTCTAGCACTATGTCCACTCATCATCATCCCAAGGGTCATTCTTTCTCAGATCGGGAGTCTGTGGCATTGGCTTTGCGGTGAACGATCGTGGGACATCATCGTTATGGTCTGGATTATTATCCGGCTTAGACGGTTGCGGGATGGCTAGATTGAGCAGAGGTCGATCGGGTTCATTCTGATTTGATCCAGCATCTGAAGAGTTTTGATCATAATCAGTCCTTGATCGTTTGCTGTAACGTTGTGCGATCGGCTGTTCAAGTGATTGGCGAGTTTGATCTTGCTCATCCCAATCATCAAAATCAAACTCATTATCAATCTGATCATTAGCCTGATAATCATGTTCCTGTCGCCATTCCAAATCTTGGACCCGTCCCTCATCGAGAAAATCTTGGGCACGTTCCTTCACTTTTGAACTGACTTCCGTTCCCAGCGATCGGGCACGATTAAACAAGGACTGAAAGCTTGCCTGTAATTCTTTCCCCACCTGTGATGTGTCAGTATTGAGACGATCGCCTGACTGTTCGTTCCCACGATCGTCTAAGCGTTCATTAATCCGATCGGCTACCTGTTTCAGCTTGCGTTCAATGCGTTCCTCTAAGCCTGAGAATTTTTGCTCCAGCTTCTGATCCATTCCCACTTGATAGAGTTCCAATCCTGGCACAATCCCGCCCGACACCATCACCCGACCACGACCATAGCCCAAAATCTGGCTCGGATAGAGCGAGTATAACTTTCCCGTCAATCCCTGTAATCCACTCGATGCCAATAAATAATGCCGAATATTTCCCGACTTCAATTGAAATACATAGTCATTAATTCGCCCAACCCGCTTGCCCTCATCCGTCCACACTTCACAGCCAATCAATGACTCTAGCTGCTGCACCCGATCGCGATCGGTCTCCACGGGCGCTGACATCACCAGTACACCATTCTCACCAATCTTGTCTAATTGGTCTAAATTAAAGGCCATTTTCGTGCGATCGAACGAACCCGATTTGCAAATAAATCCCAGCACCCTATGCACCTTCGGATAACACCACATCACCTCAATCCGCCCGCACTCATCCATTGTGGCGCGGTCCAAAACAATCTTGTCAATCAGTTGGCTTTGACGAATAAATTCTTCAGACATAGGACGTTATACCCCTTAAGGCATATGCCTCTAATAAAAAGTCATGGACTACACTACTATCATAAAAGGATCTCCCCCCATCATGGCTATTCAACTTCAACAAGCTATCTCGATCGGCAGCTATCTCGTCAAACAACGCCTCACGGGACGCAAGCGATTTCCGCTTGTTTTGATGTTAGAGCCATTATTTCGGTGCAATTTGGCCTGTACTGGCTGTGGCAAAATTCAGCATCCTGCCGAAATTCTCAAACAAAATTTAACCCCAGCTCAATGTTTTGCCGCTGTTGATGAATGTGGCGCACCCGTGGTCTCGATTCCGGGAGGTGAACCGTTGCTTCATCCCCAGATTGGAGAAATTGTTCAGGGGTTGATCGATCGTAAGAAATATATTTACCTCTGTACCAATGGCCTGCTACTAGAGAAAAGCCTCGATAAATTCAAGCCATCGCCGTACTTTACCTTCATGCTCCACCTTGATGGGTTGCGGGATTGGCATGATAAATGCGTCGATCGGGCTGGAGTGTTTGACAAAGCCGTTAGCGCCATTAAGGCGGCCAAAGCACGGGGATTTCAGGTGAATACCAACACCACTGTATTTGAAGGCGCAGACCCGAAGGAGCTTCAGCAGTTCTTTGATTTCCTAACTGAACTGGGAGTCGATGGAATGCAGCTTTCTCCGGGCTATAGCTACGACTGGGCACCAGACCAAGACCATTTTTTAAAACGGGAAGAAACCCGATCGCTCTTTCGTCAAATCTTGTCGCCCTATTTCAATGGAAATGTAAAAAAATGGCAATTTAATCACAATCCACTGTTTCTAGATTTTTTGGTGGGTGAAAAAGATTATGAATGTACGCCTTGGGGCAGTCCGAGTTACAGCGTTCTGGGCTGGCAAAAACCCTGCTACCTGCTGAATGATGGCTACGTCAACTCGTTTAAGGAACTCACTGAAACAACCGATTGGTCCCAATATGGTCATAAAAGCAGTAACCCCAATTGCCAGGATTGTATGATGCATTGCGGCTACGAACCCACGGCGGCGATCGATGCGCTCAACCCTAGCAACATGGGACGAGCTATTGGTGCGTTATTTGGATAACTTTTCGCCACAGGCTAATAGGCAATTCACAAAACCTTCAAAATGTTTTTGTATTCGTCGCTAAATTACGATTATTTCCGCCAAAACTCCGTCACCGAATAGCCAACCTCACCCATCATGTCTCGCAATAACGGCATACACAACCCAATCACATTGGTATGACAGCCTTCAATCCGATCGACAAATACACTGCCCCGCCCTTCAATCGCAAAACATCCAGCACAATTCATCGGTTCCCCCGTGGCCACATAATCCACAATCTCCCGATCGCTGACCTGCGCGAAAAAGACTCGTGTTACACGATAACGCACGATTATTTTTTGAGGTGCTAGCTTACCATCTTGGGTAAATCCATCGGACAGCGCATGGCCCGTAAACAATTCACCCACTTGACCGCGCATAGTTTTCCACCGATCGATCGCATCTTGCGCCGAATCCGGTTTGCCATAAATCTCACCATTGATTGACAACACCGAATCGCAGCCCAAAATCAAGCCGGGTGACGTTGAAAAAAAGCCACCTGGCGCACTGCCCTTCTGCTGCCACAACTTATCTAAACTTGCCTGAAGCTTACTGATCGCTAATTTCTCAACCAATTCCGCCGGATTCGTTGCCACTACCGAATCTTCGTCAAAAGCACTGGGAAAAACAAAAGGTTCAATCCCCGCCAACTGCAATAATCGTCGCCGCGCCGGGGATGCTGAGGCTAACACAAATGATTTCGGCATCAACTAACCATCAACTGTAAATGATTTGACCGATTGCACTAGAATATCCTTCATTTTTTCCCAGCGCACTTCGGGCGTAGAGGCATTCAGCGTGTAAAGATTGCCACGGTAAACTACAGCGCTCGAAATATTGTGACGTTGTACGCCATTGTTCAGCTTGACTAGATATTCCAGCAGGTAATAAATCCGATCGCCCACTTGTCCCGCTTCTGCATTCACCAATTCAGCCACCCGCCCAGATCCTTCCGGCGCGATCGCACTTTTCCCCAACTGATAGCCCACTTCAGTCGGTGTTCCTAATTCCGTCAGAGTGCGCTTTCCGGGGGTCGGATTGATCACCACACTAATATTTTCAGTCTGCTCAATGATGTCGTGGAACAGAATATCTAAGCCACTGTTCTCACTCAGATTTTTCACTTGAGTCCAGCCCGTCGGATACAAAAACTTGTAACCATCCAGACTATCGGTGTATCCATTCAACCCGCCCAATACGCCCGCCGAACACCCTTGAAGCGTCAAACTCAACACAGCAAAAAGTCCAACTAGCAGAGTTTTTAATTTCAAACCTGTTAATTTCAAACCTTCTGCACCGAGGTTGAATGCGCTGAGATTGAACTGAAATTTCATAGGGAGGAGTTCCATCGTGGGGAAGGACTGAATATCGCTTAGAATTTTCTCACATTTTGGCTATTGCTAACATCAATGCCCATCCGCGCCATTGGCAAACGCGCACCGCCACCCCCGAATATCATGAAGTTTGTATTCAGCAGCTTTGTGCTTAGTGGTTTTGTGCTTAGCGGTTTTATATTCAGCCTAGCTGGAGCGATCGTTAGACCCGTCGTATTGTTAGAAGACATGGCGATCGTCTTAGGTTGCTCAGTAGATCTGGGTGATGGTTTGATTGAAGAAGAAGGATTTAGAGCGATTGCAGCTTTTGGAGGCTGGCGCTGCACACAAGCCATCAATACCAGAACTATTGAACCTGGCAGAAACAATCTTAACGATCGCCCAAAACAACGCCACATCATGCGTGCCCCATAAAATCCTGCTTTGACAAAATCTACTTAAACTTGAATGTGCTCCATTGCATACTTTGCGATCGCTAGCGTCAACTTAGCCTGCTCTATTTCAGACAGACCCGCCCAATCCTTACTAGACGGCTCACTTGCGACTTCTCCCCGCATGGCATGGACCAACGGACGGGCAAACATGCGCAAGTCGTCTTCAGCCCACATTGGCAAAGTTTCTTGGACGCAGGCAATTAGCTTATCCGCCAGATCCCCCGAGGCCGCCGACATTTTCTCAGCTTGAGAGGCGATCGCAGCAATCACGCCTTGGGGGACGGTTACAAATTTGCGCATCAGCACCGTAGCTAAGTCATCGGCCCAGAGTTGTTCCATGGTTGTAAAAAACTGGCCCGATCGGTCTGTCAATTCAGCGTCCGTCAGGTCATCCAGCAATACATTCTTAGACTCATCTGAAAACCATTGGTCTGCATCAGCGGGCGAGAGTGGATAGGGAATTTTTGCTTTAGTCACGTCGATCGCATCCACTTTCCAGTCCCCAGTAAAGTCCTCAGTGCCTTCACTGCCAGTGGTATCGAACTCTAAGCTAACTTGGTCCGGTGGCATCAGCAGATTTAATAAATCTTTTTTAGCTTGTTCCAAATTCAGTTCCATGGTGCCTTGATCTCCGCGAGTTGAACCCAATAGTTTTTTTAAGTTGCCCTCTTCCTGTTCTACATACTGTTGTCCTAATGAATTGACCGCACCCATGAATTTATCTCTCATTCTTGTTAACCAGATTAACTGACACCCAGCAAAGCTAACGTTGTAAATCCCAAACCCTTTAGATGGAGAACCCCGCAAAAGGTTCGCAGCTCAGCTTGATGTTGCTACCTACCTTAGCGCAGGAGCAGATTCCGAAAAAGTCCTTTATTTGTCACAGATGATGATCAGTCAACTGGATGATCTAATCATCCGATCGGACGATACGAGTGCTAAAAGCTACTCATTTATAGATAAAACTTATGTAATTATCATCATAAAAATGCTCGACACCAATCGGCTTAGTCTTATAGTTTCCAGGAATTGATTGGTGTCTAGGAATTGATTATTTATATCTCAGGGTTTCGTAACTTTTTTGATAGATTTCCTTGAGAAATGCGGTCAAGGTTCTAAATTGTTACATTGGTACTATCTATGAACCATCGTAAATTTTCTAGAATATAGTCACAGTATCTTTAGCTCCGTCCCATGGATTCCATTCCTCTTAATTTATTACTACAAAACCTGAAGAGTGATGACTTGTCCACTAGAGAGAGTGCAACTCAGGAACTCTGGCAACGCTGGTTTGCTCAAAAAGGGACGATGGGATTGCAAATTTTGCAACGATCGCAGCTTTTACAGAACATGGGCGAATTGGATAAGGCCGAATCGGTGTTGTCTCAGGTGATTCGATCGATACCCGATTTTGCCGAAGCTTGGAATCGTCGAGCGGTGGTCTATTTTATTCAGGGTCATTACCGAAAAGCGATCGCCGACTGTCAACAAGCTTTGGCGCTTAATCCATTCCATTTTGGAGCGCTCCATGGCATGGGATTGTGTCATCTCAAGTTGTCTGAATATCGTCAAGCCAGTCAAGCCTTTCGTCAGGCTCTCGAAATCCAGCCTTATTCCGTGGAAAACCAACGCATGATTTTGGAATGTGCGGCCCATCTGAGTTAGGCTCCGTTCGTCAATCAAGTTAGTCGATCAAGTTAGCCGTTCAGATTAACACTTTGAAAACGGTTTGAATTAGGGTGGGCGAAGTGTCAAGTCGGGATCATGGCCATGAGTTGGGTTCAACAAATGAGGTACTATTATGAAAAAAGTAGCAAACTCACAAAGAGCCTCACCCGTGACCAATACTCGCACCGTTTCCGACTCAAAGCGCGCCTTCTACACGCTTCATACGCGTCCCATTAACTCGATTTATCGCCGCGTGGTGGATGAGTTGATGTCGGAGATGCATTTGTTGATGGTTAATGCGCACTATGCCTACAGTCCGATTTATGCGTTGGGTTTGGTGTCGGCCTACGATCGGTTGATGGCGGGCTACCGTCCTGATGCTGATCGGGAATCGATTTTTAATGCACTTTGTAAATCTGTTGAATGTGAAGCTGCTGAATTTCGCACAGATGCAGCAAACTTATTGGGTGCCGTAGATGGACTGACGTGGGACGGCTTGATGAGTGGCGGGGCGACGGGAACACTTGCAGCAGCCATGGCTCAGGTCTCGGAAAATGAGAAATTTAAGTACAGTCGTATATTTGCGATCGGGGTCTATACGCTTCTAGAAAAACTAGATGCGGAAAAACTAAAGGATAAGGAAGGTCTTAATACAGCGCTGAAGACCGTTGCTGAGACGTTGAATTTGTCCGTGGACAAGGTGCAGAAGGATTTGGAACTGTATCGCAGCAATCTGGAGAAGATGGCAGCGGCGCAAATTGTGATGGCGGATATTTTGGCAGCCGATCGTAAAAAACGCGACCAACGTGAGCAAGACAAGGCAGCTAGAGCGGCAGCAGCGGCACCTGTAGAGGTAGCACCTGCGGAAGTTCCTGTTGAAGAAACTAAAACTGATGTAACCGCAGCCTAGAGATCTCTGGGTTCACATCTTTTTTGTAGCTATTGTAACGGTACGATCGTGCCTGTTCTCCTACAACTGTGTAAAATCATAGTGATGGAGCCTAGGCGCGATGTTGTCTGAATTAACTGAAATGTTATTGTCTGCTAAACAAGAAAAGGGATTGAGTTTTGAGCAGTTAGGGACACTATTAGGTCAGAACGAAGTTTGGGTGGCGGCGTTGTTTTATCAGCAGGCGAGTGCATCCCTTGAGCAGGCGGAAAAGCTGTTGGAAACCTTAGATTTACCGCCTGTGATTAAGTCTCAGTTGGCGGCTTATCCAGTCAAGGGCTTAGGGCCAGTTGTGCCGACGGATCCTTTCATTTATCGCTTTTACGAAATTATGCAGGTGTATGGTTTCCCCATGAAGGAGGTCGTCCAAGAAAAATTTGGAGATGGGATTATGAGTGCGATCGATTTCACCTTGGATATTGAAAAAGTCGAAGATCCCAAGGGCGATCGGGTTAAGGTCACGATGAACGGCAAATTTCTTCCGTATAAAAAATGGTAGTATTTAGAATAACTAGCACGTCGTTCGGGAACTTTTAAGTTTAAATCTAGGTTTAGTAGAAAAAGACTTTTAGCGCTTTCCTGATTTACGATGCAACATTTTTCCTCACAGCTTGGCCTCCTCAACTTTCAACCTCAACAAAAACAACGTCAGCTTAGGTGGGCGATCGTCCTCGTTTTAGGGTTTGCTGCGATCGAGGCGTTGATTGGTTGGCATAGCCACAGTGTGGCGTTGGTTGCAGAGGCTGGGCACTTGGTTGCTGATAGTGCGGCCCTAGCGTTGGCGTTGTGGGCGACGGTTAAGGCAAGGCCCGCGTTGAAATCGGGATGGATTGGAACCCATAATTTATCTCTGGCGGATGATCAGACGGATTCTGAGACTTGGGCGGCATTTATTAATAGTTTGGGATTAGTTGGCACAGCGGTTTGGGTTGCGTTGGAGGCGGTGTTGCATTGGCATCGTGAAGGGGATTCGGTAGAGGCGCTGCCAATGCTATTGACTGCGATCGTTGGTTTATTTGTCAATGGCATTAATATTTCAATTCTACATTCGGGTTCGCAACAAGATCTCAATATTAAAGGCGCTTTTTTACATGTTGTTGGGGATTTTTTGGGTTCGTTAGGGGTTGTTGTGGCAGCGATCGCAGTTGCAGTGATGCATTGGATGTGGGCAGACTGTGCGGTGGGGTTGGCGATCGCGGGTTTGATGATAGTTATTGCGGTGCCGTTGGTGCTTGAGAGTGGTCGGCGGCTTTTTCGGCTGTAATCCGATTAGATCCGATCAGTTCAGTGATCGAGCTAAACCTCTGGATTATTTAATTTCTTTAAATTTTCTGTGCGATCCCCAATCGATCGCCCCTCCAATACAAAAGTCACCCTTAAGAATTCACCTTCCATGCCCTAAAGTTTTCCATAATAATCAAAAGCATTCTTGTTCTTAATCCACTCATTATTTTTTAATCCATGACTCATCCTCTCCATGTTGCATTCATCTGGCACCAACACCAACCCCTCTACAAAAGTCGTGTGGCTGACGGTGAATATCGTTTGCCGTGGGTCAGATTACATGGCACAAAAGATTATCTCGACCTAATCCTTCTGCTCGAAAAATATCCAAATCTCCACCAAACCGTAAACCTCGTGCCATCGCTGATGATGCAAATCGAGGATTACGCGGAAGGTAAAGCCCTAGATCCCTATCTCAAAGCAACGGTTACGCCGATCGATCAACTGCTTCCTGAAACCAAAGAATTCATCATCGAATATTTCTTTGATGCCCATCACCGGACGATGATTGATCCTCATCCACGCTATAGCGAACTCTACAACCAACGCCAAACCAATGGTCGTCGCTGGTGTTTTGAAAATTGGGTCGATCGTGATTACGGTGATTTACTCACTTGGCACAACCTCGCTTGGATTGACCCACTGTTCTGGGATGACCCCGAAATTCGAGCTTGGCTTGATAAAGGAGAAGATTTTACCCTGAGCGATCGGCAACGGATTATCGCCAAACACCGCGAAATTCTCAGCCAAATCATCCCCAAACATCGGGCTATGCAGGAAAGTGGGCAACTCGAAGTCACCACTACGCCCTACACTCATCCGATCATGCCACTCTTGGCCGATACCGATTCTGGTCGCGTTGCGGTCCCTCAGATGGGTCTCCCTAAACAACGTTTCCGGTACCCAGAAGACATTAGCCGTCACCTCCGTAAAGCCCGCGAAATGTATGAAGATCGTTTTGACACTCCCCTGCGTGGACTCTGGCCCTCGGAGCAATCTGTTAGCCCGGAAGTCTTGCCCTACATTGCCAAGGAAGGAATTCGCTGGATTTGCTCCGATGAAGCCGTTCTCGGTTGGACCCTCAAGCACTTCTTTCACCGGGACGAACGTGGAACCGTCCAAGACCCCGACATGCTCTATCGTCCCTACCGTCTTGCGACCGAAAACGGCGACCTCGCGATCGTATTCCGAGATCACCGTCTATCTGACCTGATTGGCTTCACCTATAGCGGTATGGATGCCCAAAAAGCAGCCACCGATTTAGTCGGTCATTTGGAAGCGATCGCCCGCAAACTCCAAAACTCCGACGAGCCACATTTGGTCACGATCGCCCTTGATGGCGAAAACTGCTGGGAATTCTATCCCCAAGACGGCATCCCCTTTCTGACGACCCTCTATGGAATTCTCAACGATGCACCCCACATCAAACTCGTCACGGTTTCTGAATATCTAGATGAATTCCCGGTTACGGCAGAAATTCCCTGCGAGAAACTCCACAGCGGGTCCTGGGTGGATGGCAGTTTCACCACTTGGATCGGCGATCCCGCAAAAAATCGTGCTTGGGACATGCTGACCGCTGCCCGCGATACCTTAGCTCGTCACCCCGAAGCCACAGAGGAATCCAATCCCGAAGTCTGGGAGGCGATGGATGCAGCAGAAGGGTCTGATTGGTTCTGGTGGTTTGGTGAAGGCCATTCTTGTAATCATGATGCAATTTTTGATCAACTTTTCCGTGAACATTTAATTGCTGTTTACCAGTTACTGGGCGAACCTGTTCCCGATGAAATTCGCCGTCCGGTCGAAATCCATGCAGCTAAGGGCGATCGTGCCCCCGAAGGCTTCATTCACCCCCTAATTGACGGGCGCGGCGACGAACAGGACTGGGATCGGGCCGGACGTTTTGAAGTGGGTGGCGCACGCGGCACTATGCATCAAAGTAGCGCAGTCCAACGGCTTTGGTATGGTTACGATCATCAAAATCTGTATGTTCGTCTAGACTTCCAAACCGGAATTAAACCCGGTGTAGATTGTCCGCCAGAGCTTAATCTGCTTTGGTATTACGAAAATCACTCGACCTTTAACAGTCCATTGCCGTTGGTAGACTTACCGGACGAAGCACCGTTGAACTACCACTTCCGTCATCACCTCGGCATTAATTTGCTAACTAAAACGGTGTGGTTCCAAGAAGCAGGTGAACATTGG
>JAYUEW010000258.1:0-11315 GCA_043739045.1 Synechococcales cyanobacterium | reverse complement strand
TGTCAATGTGTAGAATCTGAAGTATGCTTTTCAGAAATCTTAAGAATGAAAGGATGGTACTAGGGGACCGAAGTCGGCGGCAAATCCAAATTAAATAGGCGGCAGGCATTGAGTGTGGTTTGCATTGCGATCGTTTCCACAGAAAGAGTTCTGAGATGAGCAAGTTGACGAGCAACATGCTGAACATAAGAGGGTTCATTTCGTTTTTCGCCGCGCTTGGGCACAGGGGATAAAAACGGACAATCCGTTTCAATCAACAGCCGATCTAAAGGGACCATCTGAGCAGAAGCGTGAATTTGCTCTGCTTTTTTAAAAGTCACAGTTCCACTGAAACTAATGTACATTCCCAGATCAAGAAACCAACTCGTTTCTTCTGGAGTGCCACCCCAACAGTGCATTACGCCCCGAACCGATCGGCCTCGATTCTTAAACTGTCGAATACAATCAGCCATTTGAGCAGCAGCATCTCGACAATGAATAATTACGGGAAGGTCCAATTCAGCCGCAATTTCGAGCTGTGAATTCAAGGCAACAAGTTGCTGCTCTTGATTGTCCGCTTTAAAAAAATCAAGTCCGGTTTCTCCGATCGCCACAACGCGAACATCGGACTGAGCCAAAGACTTAATTTCTTCAGCGAGCGCATGAGTCCAGAGAGTTGATACATCCAATGGATGAAGTCCCACTGCAAAGGCTACCTCAGGGAAACGATCGGCGATCGCTTGAATTCGACCAAACTCCGACGGCTCGACGCACGAATGAACCAGTCTGACGACACCTGCTTCCCGCCAACGGGCTGCTACAGCATCTAGATCTGGCTCAAACGTCTCAAAATTTATATGGACGTGAGTGTCAATGAGTTGCATTGGCCAATTCATCCCTATCAACTGAACACGAACGCGGAGCTATTTGGCCGTCGCTTTCTTGATTGCATTTGCCAAATTCGACTTTTTACGCGCTGCATTGTTACGATGGATGACTCCACATTTCACAGCCTTGTCGATTTTGCTGGTTGCAGCCGACATGGACGCAGTAATTTCTTTTAGCACTTCATCGGATGGTGCGGCTGTATACTTGTCTACGGCGACCATACATTTTTTAACTAGTGTCTTCATAGCAGAAGAATAATTTTTGTTGCGGACGCGGTTGCGCTCTGCAATTTCGACCCGTTTGACAGAAGATTTAATGTTAGGCACGGCAGCTCTCGAAGATAACGACGAATGTTTAACGGTTTTCCCGGCTTATTACTATAGCACCGATCGTTCATGGAACATGATTTACAAAAATCCAGTTAAGCTATTAAGAAGAACTCACTTTCCCCACCCTCCATGCTGCGAATTATCACCGAGTGGACTGAAGCTCAAGCCGAACTACGCAGGATCTGCGATCGGACCCAGGATGAACAAGTCTTCAACAAAGAAGCAACCGTTCGTGAGATTCTACAATCCATCAAGCGTTTGGGCGATCGGGCGCTTCTGGACTACACCGCTGAATTTGATGGTCAGCGCTTTGAAACAGGTCAAAGTCTTCTCGTTACCCCGGCGGAGTTAGACGCAGCCTATCAACGGGTGGATCACGATTTGCTAGAGGCAATTCGCCTCGCCAAACAAAAAATTGAAACCTTTCACCGGATGAACATCCCAAAGAGCTGGGTTCACTTTGCTGACCAAGGCGTGGTCTTGGGAAAACGCTATACCCCTGTAGACCGGGCTGGCATTTATATTCCGGGCGGACGAGCGGTCTATCCCAGTACGGTGCTGATGAATGCGATTCCGGCAGTAGTTGCGGGGGTCGATCGGATCGTCATGGTGACACCACCTAACAGTGAAGGCGGGATTAATCCAGCCGTTTTAGTTGCAGCTCAAGAAGCGGGGATCAAGGAAATTTATCGCGTGGGCGGGGCACAGGCGATCGGGGCATTGGCCTACGGAACTGAAACGATTCCTAAGGTTGATGTGATTAGCGGTCCTGGAAATATCTACGTGATGCTGGCCAAAAAATTGGTCTATGGCACCGTGGGGATCGACTCCTTGGCGGGTCCCTCAGAAATTTTGATTATTGCCGATTCGAGCGCAAATCCAGAACATGTCGCAGCCGATCTATTGGCTCAAGCAGAACATGATCCCATGGCAGCGGCTATTTTAATTACGACCGATACAGATCTCGCGGGGAAAGTAGCCGAGCAAGTCCAAATGCAACTGGAGAATCACCCACGACGAGTTTTAACGGAAAAATCGATCGCCAACTTCGGCATCATTATTGTCGTCGAAACCTTAGAACAAGCCGCCGAGCTTTCTAATGAGTTCGCAACAGAACATTTAGAGCTAGAAGTCGAAGATCCCTGGGCGTTGTTATCAAGCATTCGTCATGCAGGCGCAATCTTCTTGGGTCATGCCACACCGGAAGCAGTGGGAGATTATCTTGCTGGTCCAAACCACACCTTACCGACCTCTGGCTCTGCTCGTTATGCATCACCGCTGGGAGTAGAGACCTTTTTAAAGCATTCCAGCTTGATTCAATACACCCAGTCCGCCTTAGAATCTGTTGCAAAAGCGATCGACACCCTTGCTACTGCTGAAGGACTTCCCTCTCACGGAGCCTCAGTGACCTTACGAACCCAGTCGCCAAGTTAATCAAGAACCAGACGAGTCTTAATGGTGGGCAATGCTACCCACCTGTTATGAGCTAGAGAACTATGAACTACGCCATTACCATCCCGCCATCGACATTAAATACCTGTCCTGTGATGTAGGCAGCAGCGGGAGAGGATGCTAAAAACTGAATCATTCCCGCAACCTCTTCCGGCTGACCGTAGCGAGCCAGAGGAATCATCTGAAGAATCCCCTCCGCCTTCAAGCCATCCGTCATGTCCGTCGCAATGAACCCCGGTGCCACGGCATTCACGGTAATGGCTCTGGGGGCAAGTTCCCGTGCGACTGTTTTGGTAAAGCCGATCACCCCCGCTTTGGATGCACTGTAATTAGACTGTCCCGCGTTCCCCATTTGACCCGCGACAGAGGTGATGTTGACGATGCGTCCAGATTTTTGCTTGAGCATAATTTTGCTGACCGCACGGGTGCAGAGAAAGACTCCAGTGAGATTTAAATCAATTACGGCCTGCCAATCTTCCAATTTCATCCGCAGTAGCAAGGTGTCTCGTGTAATTCCAGCATTGTTCACCAACACATCAATCCGACCGAATTTTTCCATCGTCGCTGCAATTAATTGATCCACTTCATCTGAATTGGCAACATTGGCCTTAAAGGCAACAGCGCGGCCTCCGATCGCTTCAATTTCTGCCACTACTTCCGTCGCCGCACTGCTCGAACTTGCATAGTTAACTACGACAGCAGCGCCTTCCGAGGCCAACGCCAACGCTGTCGCCCGACCAATCCCACGGGACGCACCCGTAACAAGTGCAACTTTGCCCTGCAAGTTCTGTGCCATGACATTATCTCCAAAATCAAAAATCAACTATAGATCATAGCGACAAAGCGGAAACTTCCATGCCCGAACTTCCATTCGGGAAAACCTAAGGCACTGCCATTGACGTGAGACAAAATAGAAAAAATTTAAGGACTTGCTCAAATGTGGTCAGAGCAGGTATCATAATAGAGTGCAGTCGAAAAAGACATGACTCCATTTTGCTGGTGTAGCTCAGTTGGTAGAGCAGCTGATTTGTAATCAGCCGGTCGCAAGTTCGAATCTTGTCACCAGCTTTCAGAAAATAAAATACCAAGCCTATAAGTATTACGGTGGATGCTGTAGACAATGACCAACACTTCCTCATCTAGATAGTGTCAATACCTCTTGGCTAGGCACCATGAATCTGGCCATTTATTTAGAATTTTAAACTGAGTCCAAAATGATTGCCTATTGCTTCAGTGCAACGGTTGTAAAGGAAAAGTGGTCTTGACAGATGAAAAAAGTCGGTCTATTGAGGAGCATTTCATCAAATCTGAGTAAGATTATTACAAAATATTTCACAGGTATGGGAATGATGCCTGTGATGCCGCAAGATTGATCTCGAAAGATAGATAAGACAGCCTTCTGAGTGACTTAAGATTCTTTGATTGGAATCCTAACAATTCAGCAGACAGGAAAAGCTTACTATTCAAAAAGTCGGTCAGATCCTTTTGGAGGAATCCATCCATGAGTATTGTAACGAAGTCGATCGTAAACGCTGATGCTGAAGCTCGCTACCTCAGCCCAGGCGAACTAGATCGCATTAAAGGCTTCGTCACCAGTGGTGAAAAGCGCCTTCGCATTGCTGAAACCCTAACCGGTGCTCGTGAGCGAATCGTGAAGCAAGCAGGCGACCAACTGTTCCAAAAACGTCCTGATGTTGTTTCCCCCGGTGGTAACGCATATGGCGAAGAAATGACTGCAACTTGTTTGCGTGACATGGACTACTACTTGCGTTTAGTTACGTATGGCGTTGTTTCCGGCGACGTTACTCCTATTGAAGAAATCGGAATCGTTGGCGTTAGAGAAATGTACAAGTCCTTGGGAACTCCCATTGATGCCGTTGTCGAAGGCGTGCGTGCGATGAAGAGCGTTGCAACGTCTTTGCTTCCTAGCGAAGATGCCGCAGAAGCAGCAGCCTACTTTGACTACGTGATTGGCGCAATGAGCTAGTTTTCAGAATACTGAGACTGTTTCAGCCCGTTGACTTTGTAGTAAACATTCGAGATTAAGGAAGTCGAACATGCAAGACGCTATTACTGCTGTAATCAATTCCTCTGACGTTCAAGGTAAGTACCTTGATTCTTCGTCACTGGACAAACTTAAGGGCTACTTCGCAACTGGCGAACTTCGCGTTCGTGCAGCTAGCTCCATATCGGCTAATGCTGCCGCGATCGTTAAGGAAGCTGTAGCAAAGTCCCTGTTGTACTCGGACATCACCCGTCCCGGTGGCAACATGTACACCACTCGTCGCTATGCAGCTTGCATCCGTGACTTGGACTACTACTTGCGCTATGCGACTTACGCAATGTTGGCAGGCGACGCATCTATTCTAGATGAGCGTGTCCTTAATGGTTTGAAAGAGACCTACAACTCCTTGGGAGTTCCCGTAGGCGCTACTGTTCAAGCGATTCAAGCGATGAAAGAAGTCACTGCTTCCTTGGTCGGCGCTGATGCTGGTAAGGAAATGGGTGTCTACTTTGACTACATTTGCAGTGGCTTGAGCTAGAATCGGCAATTCGCTTTATTAGACAGCTTAAGCCCTATGGGGTTTTGAAGATCTAATCTGTCAAGAGTTGGGATTTAGCTTGTTGAAGGCTAGTTTAAAAGCTGGTTTTAGCGATCTAAGTTCCTCTCTTGACATTGTTATTTTTGGCTTAAATATTTTTGGCTTAAAGTTGTCATTAGGAGATGTGGATCCATGAGAATGTTTAAGGTGACGGCTTGTGTCCCTAGCCAATCCCGTATTCGTACACAGCGTGAATTACAGAATACGTTTTTCACAAAACTAGTGCCTTACGACAATTGGTTCCGTGAACAACAACGCATCCAGAAAATGGGCGGCAAGATCGTTAGGGTTGAGCTGTTTGCTGGAAAGCCTGGTGCTAATACTGGTGTGAGCTAGTTAAGGTTTTGGTTCTTGCGAATTAGAGAACGATCGGAGGCATTGCTGGCCTCCTTTTTAATAAATATTTTGTAGGTTCAAAAAATAAAGAAGAGAAAGTAATTACCTTTCCCTTCTTTACTAGTACTCAGTTTTCACTGGTTAGACTTTGCTATGTTATAGCTTCTGGATGGATGGGCGAGGCGAGACTCGAACTCGCACACCTAAGTACCGCATTTTGAGTGCGGCGCGTCTACCAATTCCACCACTCGCCCGTTTTTTTCACTTCATTACTATAGCCTATTGATTTCTTTAAAAGCAAGCTTTGATAGTCAGAACTTTTAGCCCACCGATCGACTTCTCTCGCTCGAAGCACTGGAAGCGGGTGACTCAGTTGAGCGGTTTGCATTTGACGAAAGGCTCGACCCATATCACTTTGACTCGCCGAGTCGTAATCACGAGCTTGGTCGATAAAAGCGTCGAGATTAAGCTGTGAGGCAAGTTTAGGCGACCCGCCCGTGAGTTTCATTAGAACCGACATAATGATGCGCGGGTCTTGGGTCGCTAGGAGAGCGGCCCGATCGCACGTCAACTCAGCACTTCGTACCCAACGCATCATCTGTTCCTGTAACCCTTGGGTCATTAAGCCACCCCAGGGTAGCAAATTTGTCGCCATCAACAATAAATTGGCAAGGGTGAGATAGGTGCCATGTTCACATTTTAAATGGCCTAGCTCGTGGGCAATCACCGCCTGGATTTCCTCTGGATTTAGCAAGTCGAGAAGCGCTGTATGCACCACAATAAAGGGCTGCTGGCCGCGAATCGCCATGGTGTAGGCGTTTGGGACTGGGTTTTGCTTGATGTAGAGATGGGGAACGTCTAAATCGAGGATTTCGCAGGATTCCAAGAGAGATGCATGGAGATCGGGGAGTTGACGATCGCTGACGCGAATACTGGTGGCGATGTTTTCCATGTAGAAAAACTGTTCTGCCACACCACCCAGTGCAGTACGGACCAAGAGATCTAATCCTGGGAGTTGCTGCAATGATTGGGTTGCTTCTAGGTCTAGAGGATGACGGAATTGGCTGGCTTTGAGTCCGGTGAGACGCTGTTTGGGTTGAAGCATGAAATCGTTTGACGGTGGGGAATACTCAGTTTTCTGATTGTAGCGTGCTTATTTCGGGGCTGGGAAACGATCGCTTAGACTTCGGTCTTCCATGACGATAAGTGAGATCGGCGATCGGAAGAATATTGTAGGGACGCTGGGATTCTAGGGCAATTAGAACACGCAAGGCTGAATAGGCATCATTGGCGGCATAGAGCAGTTGGGTAGGACTGAGGTCTTGCGTGGCCCAGTTGGAGATAGTAACGCGCCTAGACTTATGAAATTGTTGGTTCAGGAGTAAGCCAATTGCGGCTCGGACACCAATGGTGGTGCAGTAACCATCTTTACGAAAAATAATGTCTAGATCTAGAATCGATCGCAAGTGAAGCCTAAGCCTACGCCGCATTTGACCTTGATCGACATTCAACCCAAACCCGACTTTAACAATATCTTTTGACTCTAAGATCTCACGCAAAAACGGATAACATTCTGGGCGATGGAGTTGAAAAATAAAAGCTTTATCCAAGGTCGCAAACTGGACAATGTGGGGACCATCAGAAATTCGGCCCTTCGTAAACGTTGGTCGAGACTCGGTGTCAAACCCAACAAACACAGAATCCTGAATTTCACGAAATGCGTTGCTGAACTGCTCAAACGTAGCCGGAACAAAGATGCGATTTAACGGCAGTCCGATGAACGGTTTGAGTAGCGCTGTTTCGAGTTTTGTTGGGGGAGATTTTTCCATAGCGCTAGTTTTACTGAACGATCGGAGAGTTGTTAAAAAAGAACGATCGGAGAGTTATTAAAAAATTGTTAAAAAATCGATACAATGTTATGGCGGTACCATTCAGGCCGTTCAGTGTAGACCGAATCTAGAGAGAATCATCACATGGATATTGCAAAAATACTTGAACCCGCAGCGGCAGTGTTTCGGGGTTTGGGCGTGCCGGAGTCTATTGTTCATTGGGGACATCCATTGATGATGGCGATCGTGGCCTTTGTCATGGGAAGTGGGGTTGCGATCGCAGGTTGGAAAGCCCGTACCTCTGAAGATAAAGAAGACGCATTGAAAAACCGCGAAATGCACCGTAAAGCAGCTCCATTGATGGCAATATTTTTAATTTCGGGTTACTCCGGTGGGTTGCTGTCACTGGTGATGCAAAATAAACCCGTTTTAGAAAGTCCTCACTTCATTACCGGAACCGCTGTGATTGCGCTTTTGCTAATCAATGGAAGTTTGGCAGCTTTTGGGTTTAAAGGTACAGGCGACGGCGCACGGAAAGCTCATGCTTACATTGGCAGTGGTTTGATGGCGTTATTTGTCGTTCATGCCGCCTTAGGTCTGAAGCTTGGGTTCTCAATTTAGAACCATTTATGAATCAAGATTTAAAATCGTTAGCTCTAGATTGAAGATTCGTAATTACGGTCCTCAAATCTAGGGTTATTTTTTGAAGATTTGGGCATATTAAAACCGTATAAACATTGCAAGCAACGGAAGACTATCATGCAAGGCTATTCAGGTGCATTGTGGTGTATTGCTTGGATTGTCGGACTACTCACAACTCAGTCCCCATGGTGGATTACGGCCATTGCCGCGATCGCATTTCCCAACATTGGAATAATCCTGCGGAAACTACACCCCGCCAGCCATCAAGTTCAACCTTGGCTAATTACAAGTGTGATTATATTGATTGCATTAGGCTGGTATTACTTCAGAACACCACAGCCAGGAGCATTTGATATTAGTCGTTTTGTAGAACCGATCGATCGGGCTACCATTCAAATTACAGGCACCGTTGATGAACTGCCTCGGACTACGCGCAGTGGGAAAACTAGGCTTTGGTTAACGGTACAAAGTATAGATGCGGGTGATTTGAATAGTCGATTAACTATTGCGCCAGATAAAGCCAATGGAAAGCTGTATGTCACCATTAGCGATCGTCGTCCTTCATTTGCCCCCGGAACCCAGGTTCAATTCAAAGGAAAACTGTATAGTCCCAAAGGCGCGCAGAATCCCGGTGGGTTTGATTTTAAAAAACGATTAGCGATTGAAGGGTGCTTTGCTGGGTTCACGGCTGACGAATTTACAGTTATTGCTCCACCCAAACAAACTTGGGGATTATGGCAACTGCAACAGCGGATTGTTCAAGCCCAAATGGTCGGGCTTCCAGGAGAAGAAGGGTTACTTTTGTCGGCCATGGTTTTAGGCAATCGTGCGGTTGATTTACCCAGTGATATGCAGGATGCCTTCACTAAAATTGGTATGTCCCATGCGCTTGCTGCATCTGGCTTTCAGGTTTCGCTGACCTTATCTGTCGTATTAGCATTGTGCAATCGGGCCTCTAAACACGTCAAAGGAATTGCAGGCGGAATTGCGATCGTTATTCTAATTGGATTAGCCGGGGCACAACCTGCCATATTGCGGGCTGGGGTGATGGGTGCAGCGGTGTTGGTGGCGATCGTAGCTGAGAAAAAAGTTAAACCCATTGGGTCATTGTTGTTTGCTAGCGTATTGCTTTTAGTTTGGAATCCACTGTGGATTTGGGATTTAGGCTTTCAACTCAGTGCATTAGCAACCTTAGGATTACTAGTAACATCAGAACCATTACAAAATCATTTGGATTGGCTTCCAAGCCCGATCGCAGCAGCATTTGCAACCCCGATCGCCGCTTATATTTGGGTATTACCGTTACAGCTTTATGCGTTTGGGTTAGTCTCGCCGTATAGTATTCCCGCCAATGTTCTCACAACTGTTTTGATTAGCATTATCAGTCTGGGCGGAATGGTTAGTGCATTGCTAGCAGCGATCGTTCCCAAGCTCGGTAGCTTTAGCGCTGGACTTTTGCATTATCCGATCGTCGCCCTGCTCGGAATTGTCGAACAAATGGGCCGTCTTCCCGGCAGTCAGTGGGCCGCTGGAGAAATTTCTGTAGGCGTGCTGATCGTTCTCTATGGTTTTCTGGGCATTGCGGTGGGTAATAGCAAATTCATTCAACCCAAACGCTATTGGATATTAGGAATGACGATCGCATCATTGGTGATCATTTTTGTTCCTGCATGGCAACAAGCCCAAACTCGAATTCAAATCACAGCACTCACAACAACACAGCAACCTACTTTAGTCGTGCAAGCACGGGGAAACGTTGTAGTGGTGAATACAGGCGATCGGAATGTGACAGAAATGACTATCACCCCATTTTTACAAAAGCAAGGCATTAACCAAATTGACGCACTGATTCAATTACACCCCGCCAACCTAGAAGCGGTTCAAGCCCTGCGAAGTAGGCTCACGATTCGGAACGTTTTGACCACAAATGATTTTCAAGAACTCAAGCTAGGACCGCTAACTCTGCGGTCAATTCCATTTGCTCAGCTCGGCAAAAATCCACTGGATCCTGCACTTCAACTCAAACTTCCCAATCAAGTACCCTGGATTCTCACATCCAAACTACCGAAAAAATTAGCTCCGGACATTTTCAGTTCAACCCCTGTTGTCCTGTGGTGGAGCGGAGGCAAACTGCCTGATGAGATACCACTAGTGGCCGCGATCGCCTATGGTAAGACTCTGCGACCTGAAACAGCTCAAACCTTACGTCAGCAAAAGATTCCCACATTTCATCTTCCACAGGATGGCGCGGTGCAGTGGAGTCCGGGGGATGGATTCAAAACTAGTTTTTCCAGCGACGATGCAGAATTTGTCAGACTGTAGTATCCTTGATGTACAAGTGCAATTTGGGAAGAGAAATATATCTCTTGGAATGCCTTGGAGAGGTGGCAGAGTGGTTGAATGCGTCTGATTCGAAATCAGATTTAGGGTCACACCTAACGGGGGTTCGAATCCCCCCCTCTCCGTACTTGTTCTGAACTCATCAAGTTTACCCCCGCCAGGTAAATAATCAATCTCCACGTTAGCAATGTGCAATAGTTGACATGCCAGCGGCTCTAACGTTAACAATTGCTTCGATCGATCGGATTTTTCGTCAATTTTTGGAACAATGTAGTTACTTGCTTAACCCGAAAGGAGAATTTTCTATGTCCCCAATGTTATTTGCAGCAGTTCGCACCATCGAATGGAATCCCAATGTGGCGGCTGTGATGATTGGTTGTAATGTGTTAGCGATCGTGATTGGTAAATTAACGATCCGTCAGCAAAATGTTGGCATGAAACTACCTGCCGCGACCTTCTTTGGTGGCATGAGCTACGGGGCAATGTTGGGCGTAACCAGCTTTGGCCACCTTCTGGGTGCGGGTGCGATTTTAGGATTGTCGAGCATGGGCGTTCTGTAGAGGTAATGGGTTTCATTCCGAAACTCTTCACATTTAAAGCGTTTAATCGCTAGATTAGTGGTTCATTGGTGGTTCATTGGTGGGCCACCTATTTTTGTATTTTAGTCTCTCTAGCTGAATGCGTGGATTTGACAGATTTATGGTTTAATCAAATACAGTATTTTTAGGAACGGGCATGATTACGATCGTTGTTCAGACAGTAAGGTCAGCTCTACGATCGTGTCTAAAATCATCTGTATTTGTTGCGATAGCCCTCAGCCTATTTACTCTAAGCGGTTGCACTTCAACGGTTCCCACAGCTACAACTACAGCCGATCGGATTACCTTCGGGACCACCGCCAGCGTTAGCACCGTTGA
>JAYUEW010000257.1:0-5410 GCA_043739045.1 Synechococcales cyanobacterium | reverse complement strand
CAAGAGCGGTAATCGTTAAGCTTCTCTTTTTATTTAGTAAGCTATTACCTAGTAAATAATGCACAAAGTTCAATGGTCTTGACTTGTAAAACCGAAGTTTCATCACTCGTTCTTTTAAGTTGATATTCTAATTCCATTAACAATGGCAATGTTTTTCGTAATGCAACCAAAGACATCGGAGCGATATCTTTACGTAAAAAGTAGAGTTGTTTCGGATTCTTAATTTCAGCCGCTGCCGCTATTACACTATCATCTCGCTCACCGGATTCAATCATCAACTTTACCCATAAATACTGTCGAAACTGCCCTACCAAAGTCCGCGCAATCACTGGAGTCGGTTCATTTTGCCGAACTAAATCCGCCAACATATCCAATGCTTCCGCCGTTTTCCCTTGCCGAATTGCTGCAAAAAGCTTTAATGTATTTTGGCTAGTTGCTGTCACCAATGGCGCAATAGTAGTGGAAGATAATGCGCTGTCCGTTCCCAAACTCGTCGCATACAGTCTAATTTTTTCTAATTCACTATGCAATTGACGCGTATTATTTCCCACCGCCTCAACCATATAGTCCACTGCCCCACGATCGAGCTTCACCCCAATTATTCCGGCCACATCCCGAACTTGTTGTGCTAATTGATCGGCCTTCCAAGGTGGAATCGGTGAGAACTCTTGAATCTTGGCGTGTTTTTGTAATAGTTTAGTTGATTTAATTCGTCCATCCGGTTTGCTATCACTGGTAAATACAAGCGTCGCCGTATCAGGAATCACAGCCAAAGTCCGATCGAGTTCTGCCAACAAATCTTCGCTACAGCGCTGACCTATTGTTGTATTGCTCAACAGAATGAATCGTCCACCCATACCAAATGGCGGAGTCATCGCTTGATTTAGGGCATGAACTACACCATTTGCATAGTCTGGGCCAATTCGGTCTAAATTAAAACTTGCCCAAGATTCATCTAAGGTTTTTGATTGCAACATTTGGACTGCACGATCGCGGGCAAACGTGTCTTCCCCCCAATAAAAATAAACTGCCATAATGTCTCCTTATTTCGCCTTCTTTCAATGTACCAACGATAGGTCGTAATGATCGTAAACCATTCTGTTACAATCTTTAAATATGTACTTTGAACTTGTAATAATTCCGATTGGGTGAATTCATGACTGCTACAACTCATCCGATCGCTGATCAATTTTGGATATGGAAACCGAATAATGACAGTCAAGCATTTACGATCGCCTATCAAAAACAAGGCGACCACGGGATTCCAGTTATTCTAATTCATGGATTTGGCGCAGGAACATTTCATTGGCGAAAGAACATCCCTGACCTCGCGGAAAATGCTCAAGTCTATGCAATAGATCTTCTTGGCTTCGGCAAATCAGACAAACCCTCGCCAAACATCGAAGCAAATTATACTTTTGAAACTTGGGGACAACAAATCCTAGACTTTTGTCGAGACGTTGTCGGCGGACCCGCATTACTCGTCGGGAATTCGATCGGTTGTATTGCAGCGATGCAGGCGGCGGTAGATGGGCCGGAATGGATCAAGGGTGTTGCATTGTTGAATTGTTCATTACGACTATTACACGATCGTAAACGCGCCACTCAGCCATTTTATAAACAATTCGCGCCACTGTTGCAAAATGTATTGCAATACAAACCGATCGGCAATTGGTTTTTTAATCAAATCGCTCAACCTAAAACCGTGAAAAATGTATTGTTGCAGGCGTATAAACGATCGGAAGCCGTCACCGATGAACTCGTCAATTGTTTGCTTGAACCCGCTCAAGATCCAAAAGCAGCCGATGTGTTTTTAGCCTTCACCGCCTACTCGCAAGGCCCATTACCAGAAGACTTATTCCCAAAATTAAAATGCCCAGCGATCGTACTTTGGGGAACGGAAGATCCGTGGGAACCGATCGCGCTTGGCCGTGAATTTGCCCATTATCCCATGGTCACAGCATTTGTCGAATTACCAGGACTTGGCCATTGTCCACAAGACGAAGCTCCAGAAATCGTAAACCCAATTTTGAATGATTGGATACGATCGCTAGAGCTTGTTTAGAATGAATTGAGCCTTAATCTAGACTTAATTATCGACGATTGTCGCTGAAGAAAATCATAATTACATATTGCATTATTTGTAATAGTGAATACAATGCCGTCGCAACATAGGTAAAGGCTGCGGCATTTAATACCTTTTTCGCACCTTTGTTTTCTTCGCCTTGAAGGATACCAAACTCATCGATCATTTTTAGCGCCCGCGCTGAGGCATCAAATTCTACTGGAAGTGTGACTAAATGAAATACCAAACTGGATGCAAATAGTATTAATCCAATATAAATAAACAACATACTCACGCTGCCTAAACCACCCAGCATTATGCCGCCGAAGATCAACATCGGACCAAACTGAGCGCCAATATTCACCGCCGGAACCAGGGCCGATCGTAGATTCATCGCCTGATATCCGTCTACATCTTGCAAAACATGCCCGCATTCATGGGCCGCTACTGCCGCCGCCGCTAAAGATTTAGATCCATACACTCCCTCCGAAAGCCGAACGACCTTTGCACTTGGATCATAGTGATCGCTCAGCATACCCGCCACAGGTTCAACCGTGACATGATTAACTCCCATACGCTTAAGAATGCTTTCCGCTACTTCTGCCCCCGTCATTCCCATACTAGATTGAATTCGGGAATACTTGTCATAGGTGCCCTGAACTCGCTGCTGTGCCCACCACACGAGCGCCATGCCTGGAAGAAGCAGTAACATCGAAGGATAAAACATTGCTTAACCCGCTGATTGAGTAATTGTAGTAACCATGCTAACATCAGTACCCTTCGTCAAATACATCGGTTACCCCTCATAATGTTGGGTGGATAGGTGAACTCGCTATTCAAACAAACTTAGTATTGCAATAGATCAAATAGTCTTAAGCCAATGAACCAGTCTACTCGATCGCAGATTTTAAGTTGGCTCCAGACCGAAGTCCCCGAATCTCGAATTCGTCATATTTTGCGCGTAGAGACGATGGCGATCGAACTTGCGAACTATCATGACCTTGATTCCGTGAAGGCAGGACAAGCTGGGTTGATGCATGATTTGGCAAAATTTTTTAAGCCAGAAAAATTATTAACCATAGCCGAGCATCATAAATTAGATATTGATCCTATCTCTCGATCGGCTCCTCATTTACTCCATGCAGAGGTAGGGGCGATCGTTGCACGGGAGACGTTTGGTGTGACGGACCCGCAGATTTTGGACGCGATCGCCAATCATACCCTGGGGAAACCTGCCATGGATGAGCTGTCTTGCATTATTTTCTTGGCGGATAGCTTAGAGCCAGGACGGGGCCAAAGCGCAGAACTTGAGCACTTACGATCGCTTTGTCTGACAAATTTAAATGAGGCAGTTTGGCGATCGGCGGATTTTAGTTTGCAGTATTTGCTAAGATTTCAGAAACTGATTCACCCAAGAACGGTGATGACCCGAAACTGGTTTTTACAAGAGGTATTCGCTTCCACATGACAGAACAACTCATCTCGACCGACCTTGATGCTGATCTCACTGCAACGCAAGACGACATTACAACCGCACCTGAGGCCGTCATCGATCGCGACGATCCGCTTTTTAAGATGGCTTGGTTAGCAGCCGAAGCGGCGGACGATCGCAAAGGCGGCGATATTTTGTTGCTGCAAGTGGGCGCCGTTTCGTCAATTGCTGAATATTTTGTGATTGTGACGGGATATTCTCGCGTTCAAGTCCGTGCTATCACGAATGCCGTTGACGACAAAATTAAAGAAGTCTTAGGCCGTGATCCCATTCGCAGTGCAGGAACAGCAGAAGGAATCTGGTCTTGTCTCGACTATGGTGATGTTGTTGTCCATATCCAGATGCCAGACACCCGTGAATTTTACGGATTAGAAGCATTCTGGGGCCACTCACCTCGGGCAGTGTTTGAATCGGAAACTTCGACTGATTAAATCTAGGTAAATCCTAATTGTTTGCGGTGGAATCTGGTATTGATTTCGCCGCATTTTTTCAACAAGATTCGATTTTCTGGTCTATTTTAGCGATCGTCAACTTCAACTAACTAGTAAATTATTCTACTGTCAATTCTAATCCTAGTAATTGCGGAATTCCACCGATCGATTTTACTTCTTTATCACATCTTGCCGATCATTGGGCTTCTGGCTGTGATTGAGCAAATTTATGGGTTTCGCTAGCGGGTATCCGTTCCAACCGGAATGGCGTGAGCTTGGTAGACTAATAGTCTGTTTTAAGAGGTCGAGCTACTATGGATAGGTCAGAAGTGGATAAAAATCAATCAAATGATTTGCGCTTGGATGAGGTCCGATCGAATCAAGTCGCTAAAACAATCAAAAAAGCAAAAGGACCCTTTGAATACGCAATGGCAGCAGCGATAGCATTAGAAGCCGAGCATCCAGAAGTGCAATATGTTCAGGGATTTGTAGTATTTGCAGGCAGTCCACCTGTGGAACATGCTTGGATCGAGCTGGAGTCTTGTCGGATTGATCCTAGTTTGCGTTTTTTGAAAAAGACGGCTGAAGAATTATTCTATTTTTCAGCCCATCATTTGACAGTAGAAGATCTCAAGGAAACGGTCGAAGAGGCTAAAGAAGATTATCCCGAAGACGATCCATTGCCGATCTATGGAAAGATGCCCTACGAATATTATGGCGATGTGATGTTAGGTGATAAGCCGTATCAAGATGCTTACGAAGCTGCAAAAGCTAAATGCCGAGAGTTCGATCGTCCTGCTGATCCAGTCAAACGTTCGACTAAGCAAGATCAAAATCCAGAATAATGACATCTTCCATCTAACTTTTTAGCGGTATGGAACTCATTTAAGTTCTTAATCAAAGGCTGAAATTTGCTTTGCCGATACGCTGACAAATCATACACTTATTTTGTTAGTGTATCGATAACTACGAATGATGAGATTACTCTGATGTAAAGTTTGCGGTTATTAGCTTTTCAGGATTTTCAGATAACTTATAGGACTAATTTGATTTACGTATTGAAAATCGTCAATTTGAAAATACGAATTGTTACTGATCTCAATATTTTGATTTCTGTTGTGCTCTGGGATTGTCTCTAGAAGCCCGAAAAGAGTTAATCTAAGATTTTAAATTAGGGTACTCATATGGAAACGTTCAGTTTATAGTCTATATACTCTTTAGACTGACAGCTAACATGTAGAAATTCTAATAGAAAATTTATGCTCTCATTTGTAAGGTGTGGTGATGGATAAGTTAGATGAATCCGTGAGTCAGCTCAATGAAGTGATCGCACACCTAGAGCAAGCACTCAACCAGTCTCAACAAGAGATCAAAGTATTCAAGCAAGCTCGTGAGCAAGAACGCATCTATCGTGAACAAGTA
>JAYUEW010000256.1:0-6021 GCA_043739045.1 Synechococcales cyanobacterium | reverse complement strand
TCTGGGACTTCGACGGGGACAAGGTTCGGCTGTACATCAGGGTTTCCCACATGCCAAAACTCCTTGAGATCCGGATGGGGTGAGTCTTTCGCATGTTCCTGACCAAAGGGCGTAAACCCGCGTTGTCCGTGCAATTCTGGTAAACAATAGCCTTGTTTTACCGACTCCGACAACTCAAAAAAATCTGCCGTCACCGCGTAAGCCCGCTGCAATAATTCCGCATCAATTCCTGCATTCTCCAACACAAAGAACCCGGTCGTACTAAGCGATCGGCCTATTCTCTGGGCAAATTCTGCCGTCCCCACTAATCCAAAATCAATCCGATCGATCGAACTAGAATTCACCATCACTCGCCTCCTAGGGCGTAAACCCGAACTTCTTACGAATGCAACAAGAATGTAACAGTGTGTTAAGGTATGTGAACAACACCCTTCATCTCCGCAAACTTTGCGGCCAACCAATATGTTAAATCTTCTCCTCACCACGACTAACGGCGCAGTTCACTCCGAATTTTACCTCGTCCTTTTCAATGCAGTGTATTCCGTTGGCGCTTTGGCCGCAGGCGTTGTCGGTGCGATTGCTTGGTACAACTCAAAGCGTCCTGTCGGTTGGGAAGATCGTGCCCGTCCTAGCTTCATTCCAGCCATCAAAACTGATCTGCCTGAAGAAGCATAAGAGCTATTTAGATTTTTCTTTAAATCTTGAAGCTTTGAGATAAGTTAAAGCGCCCAAGGGAAGCCACTACGCACCTTCTGTTGGGCGTTTTCCCTGTTTTCTACATTAGTTCCCTGTATTATTTTTATATAGTACAGACTGTTGTATTGCAAAGCTGTTGCAAAGCGCTGGACCGTTCTAGAAATCTAGTTAGAATGGAGCCAAAGCTGAAGGAGACTTAAATGCCCGATCGTCCCTCGCCCTCATCCCATGCTATTGCTGCCCTTCGGGGTGAATTGAATTCATTACTTGATCAGCTACCGATGTCCGCCAATGGCGACCTAATTCTCCAAGCGTTGGCCACACTGACTGAAATTGGTCAAGCTGACAACGATCGGTTAGATTTAAAAATTCTCAGTTCTACACTCAAAGATGTGGGCCGAGCCTTTCGTACCTTAGCGCCTTATCGTCACGATCGTAAAATTGCGATCTTCGGCTCGGCCCGCACCTCCCCCCAAGCCGCCGAATACCAAATGGCAAAAGACTTTTCAGCCTGTGTCACGTCCCAAGGATTTATGGTGATCACGGGCGGCGGCGGTGGGATTATGGAGGCAGGCAATCAGGGTGCAGGCGATGGAAAATCCTTGGGGCTTAACATTGAGTTGCCCTTTGAACAGGGATCCAATGCTTTCATTAACAGCAATGATATGTTGGTGACGTTTAAGTATTTCTTTACTCGAAAGCTGTTTTTTCTCAAAGAAAGTGACGCATTGGCCATCTTTCCAGGCGGCTTTGGTACCCAAGATGAAGCCTTTGAATGCCTGACCCTGAGCCAAACGGGGAAATCGGTTCCGGTTCCTATTGTTCTCATCGACAAGCCCGGTGGCGATTATTGGCAAAATTGGGCCAAGTATTTAGAGAAAAATTTACTAGGTCAAGGCTTAATTCATGCCAATGACTTTAGTTTGTTTACCATTACCGATCGGCTAGATGTAGCTTGTGAAGCGATATCTAGTTTTTATACGGTGTACCACTCTAGCCGCTATGTTGAGGGTAAGTTAATCCTCCGGTTGAAGGCTGTTTTGTCCGATGAAGCGATGGCAGAGTTGAACGATCGATTTAGCGACATTTTAGTGAAGGGGACAATCGATCGCACTCCCGCACTGCCCCAAGAACTTAACGACGAAACCTTCACGCTGCCTCGAATCTCATTGCATTTTAACCAGCGCGATCTCGGTCGATTGTACGAAATGATTAGAGCGATTAATCGGCTTGGAACTGTGGAATTTGCTCATCCTGAACGCAAGTAGCTTCAGACTAATTAAGGAATGGATGCCTCAAACGCCGATCGGGTCATCCATTCCTTAATTCCCGTAAACGACCCGTTTTGGCGTTAATAGGGACTGCATCCGAATCGACCCAAACCCCGATCGACCCGTTGTCCCCAGCACCACATCTCCCTCCGTAAATTGACAGCGTTGAAAGCGCCCGATCGCATTCAAGTACACCGACGTACTCCTAATCTGCTGCACGAATTCCTGACTTGCCCCATAGGATTCCGTCACGATTGAATCCGCATGACCGCTGCTATGGGTATTAATAAATGCTATTGCCCCCGCAATATTTTCTACGCCCCGAAACGCCACCTGCTTACGAAAACAAGGTTTATTCCAATCCTCATCCGGCAATCGTTTCACCTCTGGAAACTCTGCCACGATCGCATCATCCCCAAAAATCTCGAATCCCTTCGATCGTAAATCAGCCCATAGTCGAACCAAACTGGATGAACTATGTTGCGGGTGAACCAATACTTTTTCAATCGCATTAACGGCCTCAGGCTCGCCGATATGACTCGCCAAAATCATCTCCCGGACTGAATCAACACCGCCCGAAGCTGCCCAATATAAGTAACAATTGCCAATCATGGCCTCCATCACACTTGACTTCACCTGTTCTCGGATGGCCGATCGCCAAGCTGGACGACCATAAACAATCCACTGCCTCACTCGATCGGATTCAGTGTTAAATTCATGCCTATCCATCGACAGAACACAGCCATCTGGTAAATGCTGCGACGAGAGTGAATCCTGGCAAATTTGCACCAATGCCGCGTGAGTGTGGGCATTCTCTAGACTTGGGTAAAGGATAAGACTGTTGGCCGTTTTCAAGCTCATCCCAATGGCCATCACCGCTACTTCCGTCAACCCCTCATAGGCCAACCCCAGCACTCCCAGGGGCATCCAATGACATTGTCGAGGACTATAGAACCCCGCCATCTGTCTGAGCGGATCCGGCATTCCTGCAATTAAACTAAATGCCTTAATCCACCGTTGAATTTGTTCTTTAGTCAACCGCAACCATTCACTAGGGATGGGATTGGGATGGGCATCATCCACCAGTGATTCTGCACTAAGGTGTTGCCAATCTTGCATTGCTTCAAGATCCAAAGTATTGGCTTCTAGAAGCAGATAGTAGTTCTGCTCAAAGGCTTGAGCAATGCTACGAATTGCGGCATCTCGTTGTTGGGAGGTCATCATTGCCAACTGGTGCGATGCGGCTTGGGCAATGGCGACGCTGCTCATGAAAAATATCCTCTACTCGCATAAAAATTAACCAGCATAAAAGTTAACGACTAACGACTCAGGAGATCAATCACCATCGGGAAACAGACAATCGCTAGAATACAAGCCAGAATCGCCCATTGCCCTGGGAATATCTGGGCCATTATCCAAATCAGAAGGCTCCATAGAATAATGACAGATATAAATATAATCGATCGCCTTAGTGAATGCTTGCGGTGCACAGGTTGCCAACCTTTCCCATTCCAAGCTAAAGTCCGCTTTACCCCAGGCATCCCCGAGACTTGCTCAATACTCATCCCATCACTAACAACTACATAAACATTAGAACATTTGTCACATCCTAACGCATCCGTCAGCGCGATTGGAATAAGTCGAGCATCTTTGCGGCATGGACAAGGGTAGTCAGAACTTGGCTCGATTTTCTGCATCGTTTAGGAATAAAAACTTTCTTATCGCTAGTTTTATATAAGGGCAGACGTTTAGAAAGCGGGCGATGGGATTCGAACCCACGACATTCACCTTGGCAAGGTGACGCTCTACCACTGAGCTACGCCCGCATTTTCGCGGTGTTGTGTTTGGCTGACTGGTTAGTCTTGCTTTCCACAAGATAGATAATCGCAAATCTGGTGGAGTATGTCAACTCTTTTCTTTAGTCTGTTTTACCAAATCACATTAGCGGTCACATTGGCGGTCATATTGGCTCCTCAAAAAATACTATTTCGGCTCTAATTTCCTGGGTATTGGGGAGTGTGTCCTTGTTTCTAGAAGTTCAAGCCGATTTGAAACGGTTATTCTATAGTCTTGGAGCTTTCAATCTGGCCAACTTAGTGAGTCAGGAAAGTCTTATTTGCGATGAAGAATAAAGTTTAAGAGTTTTTTCCGGAAAATGTTTGATTTTCTTGAAACTATGGCTAGATCCTTAATAGGGTGCATATTTTTGTCCGTTGGCTTCGTTTAAATTTTTTCTTTGTTCTCCTTTGCTCCACCATGACTTTACCTACGCCGCCTGTCCTATCGCTTTTCGAGTCTTTAGCCCAACAGAAGGATTCGCCAGAAGCGGTTTCTGCTAGCCCAACCTCCTTGAAAGGAGTGGTCGGAAGCTGGGTCGATAGCTTAGTGGAACAATCGTGCAGTGCGTTGGTGTGGGCTAAGTTTCCGCGAGGCGAGGCTTGGCAGGCGGAACTTTTGAGATGTGTGGCGCTTTTGCCTGACGATCGTCAGGTCTATGCCTTAGGAAGTGCTTCTGATGAAGGTGCAGTTCCCTTGATGGCTCCTCTAGACGGGGATACTATGTTGGCTAGCAGCGATCATCAACCCGTGATGGTTCAGTTAAAGGGAGACAATCCACTGCGCCGCGAGTTCTTTTTCATGGTGGTGTCGAAGGAGTTCTGCGGACTGATTGTGGCTCAGCGGGTCAAGGTAAAGCGCGTGTCGTCAGAATTGGTCGCAGAATCGACCGTGGATGGGGTCGATCGACGGAACATGTTGATAGTATCCTGTGCGATGGGCTGGGCTGAGGTGCAGCCCCTTCTGAAGCTTCTAGAATCGATTTTAGAAACTCAGACCGAAGAAATTTCAGAGGGAACCCTAACTGAAATGACGATCGCGGGATGCTTGGAGAGATGGCGATCACAACTGAAGGCGTGGAATTTGAGAGAAGACATTGAGGCATTGGCTCCAGTCGCAGCGGGGTTGATGAACCGTCAAATCTATCGTCAAGAAGATCTTTGGCAGCGGATGATGGTGCATCGAAAGCAGGCAGAGACGGTCGATCGGTTGCAGAGGCAAAATGAGGTGTTGTTACAGACCGTTCGATCGAAGGATGAATTCCTAAGCACTGTCGGGCAAGAGTTACGAACGCCATTAACCACTATGAAAACGGCCTTAACTCTGTTGAATTCCCCAACTATTAAACCGCCGCAACGGCAGCGCTACATGGAGTTGCTGGTTCGTGAGTGCGATCGGCAAACCTCTTTAATTCAGAGTTTATTAGATTTCGTTAGCTTAGATCAAATGGGCGAACGAGAAACGCTTCAGGCCATTTTCCTATCTGATGTGGTGCCGGGGGTCGTGAGTACTTATCAGCCATTAGCGGAAGAAAAAGGGATCCGGTTGGCTTACACGATTCCCGACGACTTGCCGCCGATCGCTTGCTTAGTTCCTTGGCTACGGCAAATTGTGATGGGGCTGATGCACAATAGCGTTAAATTTACCCCTCCTGGCGGCCAAGTCTGGGTGAAGGCGAAGCAGCAAGGAGATTTTTTGCAACTGGAAATTAAAGATACGGGGATTGGGATTTCGGTGCAGGAGATTCCGAGGATCTTCGATCGGTTTTATCGGGTGCGGCAGGTTAGTGGGGTGGATGTTGGCGGGGCAGGGGTGGGGCTAACCATTGTGCAACAGTTGCTATTGCGCTGTGGTGGGTCTATTTCAGTGAAAAGTCGTCCTGGTGAAGGATCTGTTTTTAGTGTGATGATGCCGATCTATGTGTATCGCGAATAGAGGTGTATTGCGAATAAAGAATGGCTCTCTAGGCTCGTGATAAATTGGGGCGTGCAGTTTAAATACTTGGATTTATGACCATTACTTTGACGGTGACAGCAGAACAAATTTTTGCTGTGAATACGCTTGAGGCCGAGACCGTGATTGATGGGCTTATGGCCGATTGGCGTGAGCATGAGAAGCAGGTCAAGTTTGAGATTGTGTTTCCCCGTGAGGCAATGGATCCGCGTGAACTTTCTGAGATTGCTGAAATTCGGCTGTGGTTTATTCGGCTTGATGCAAA